>JAOPWA010000579.1 GCA_025965915.1 Dactylosporangium sp.
GTCGGCGTGATCGGCTACTGCTCGGGTGGCCGGCAAGCGTTCCTGGCCGCGTGCAGCCTGCCGCTGGACGCGGCCGTCGACTGCTACGGCGCGTTCGTGGTCGGCACCCCGCCGGAGGGATTCCCGCTCGCGGTCAAGCCGCTGCTCGACATCGCCGACCAGTTGTCCTCCCCGTTGCTGGGGCTCTTCGGCGCCGAGGACAAGTACCCGTCGCCCGAGCAGACCGCCGAGTTGGAGCAGACGCTGACCAAGCTCGGCAAGACCTTCGAGTTCCACACGTACGACGACGCCGGGCACGCCTTCTTCGCCGTCGACCGGCCGAGCTACCGGCCGCAGGCTGCCGTAGACGGCTGGAACCGGGTCTTCGACTTCTTCGGCCGCCACCTGAGCGCGTGAGGGGAGAACCACCATGTGCACGTACCTCACCGAGAAGATCGAGATCGACGGCAGCGGTAAGGGCCCGCAGGGCTGGTTTCCACTCACCCACGCCACCGTGTACGTCGACCATCCGCAGCACGCGCCGCAGGAGCACACCCTCAACATCGACTTCATCAACCCGGCGGCCGGACCGTCGGCGCGGGTGGCGGTCGAGTTGACCGAGGAGGCGGCGCTGGCCCTCGTCGACGCGATCCGGGCGGCGCTCGCCAGTGCACCACCGGGCCTGGCCAGCGCGCGACTCGGCCTGGCCAGCGCGCTCCCGGGACTGGCCAGCGGAGCCAACGCGGGGTAGCGCCCCTGGGTGGGAAGGTTTGCCCGGGCTGTGCGGGGAAGGACACGCCAGCGCCGGTAGCCGCCCGTCGGCCACCGCCGCCCGCTTGGGGGTGCGCCTTGAGGCTCGTCGTCGACCTCACCCGCTGCCAGGGGTACGCGCAGTGTGCCTTCCTCGCGCCGAGCGTCTTCCAGATGCGCGGAGACGATGCGTTGATGTATCACCCGGAGCCCGATGACGCCGAGCGCGAGCGGGTGCTCCGGGCCGCGGCGGCGTGCCCGGTCCAGGCGATCCAGGTGGAGCCGGTAGACGGGTACGACGGGACGCGCAGGCCGGCGCCGACTCGGGGTGGCTCCCGTGCCGGCGACGGCGACGGCTTGAAACGTAGCGGCCGCATCGTCATCGTCGGCGCTTCGCTGGCCGGCCTACGGGCCGCGGCCACGCTGCGCCAGGAGGGCTTTACCGGCTCGCTGACCCTCATCGGGGACGAACCGTACGAGCCCTACGACCGGCCGCCGCTGTCCAAACAGGTCCTCGGCGGATGGGTGCCGGCTCAACACACGGCGCTGCCCCGACCCGGTGAGCTCGACGCGCAGTGGAAGCTGGGCGTACCCGCGACCGGGCTTGATCTGGCCGCCAAGCAGGTCCACCTCGCCGACGGCGACCGGGTCGACTTCGACCGGCTGCTGATCGCGACCGGCGTGCGGGCCCGGCCCTGGCCGTACGAGGCGCAGGCCGCGCTGGACGGGGTGTTCGTGCTGCGTACCCGCGACGACGCCGACGGGCTGTGGCAGCGGCTGGCCGCGCACCCGGCCCGGGTACTCGTCATCGGCGCCGGTTTCACCGGCTCCGAGGTGGCCTCCGCCTGCCGTGATCTCGGGCTGCCGGTGACCGTCGTCGAGGCCGGCAAGGCGCCCCTCGCTGGGGCGCTCGGTGGCGTTATCGGCGCCGTCGCGGCGGATCTGCAGCTCGACAGCGGCGTCGACCTACGCTGTGGCGTCACGGTCGCAGGCTTGGAGGGCGACGCCGACGGGCGGTTGCGCCGGGCGCGCCTGTCCGACGGCACGGCGGTCGACGTCGACGTGGCGGTAGCCGCCCTCGGCGGCATCCGCAACGTGGAGTGGCTGCACGGCTCTGGTCTGGCGGCTGGCGCGTTCGGGGTGGGCTGCGACGCCGGCTGTCGCGTCTTCACCGTCGACGGCCTGGTCACCGACGACGTCTTCGCGGCAGGCGACGTGGCCCGCTTCCCACACCCGCTCTACGACTTCCAGTTCCTGGCGCTGGAGCACTGGGGAAACGCGGTGGCGCAGGCCGAGATAGCGGCCCACAACATGATCAGCGCCCAGACCGACCGCTGGCCGCACCTGGCTCTCCCACAGTTCTGGTCGACCCAGTTCGGCACCGAGATCAAATCCGTGGGGGTGCCGACCTTCGCCGACGAGGTCGTCGTCACCCAGGGCTCGGTGGCGGACCACCGGTTCGTGGCGGCGTACGGCTACCAGGGCCGCATCACCGCCGCGGTCTCGTTCAACCAGTCGAAGTGGCTGGAATTCTACGAAGGGCTGATCGAACGGTCGGCGCCGTTCCCGCCCGACTTCCGTGGCGTCGACCCACCGGACGGCTGGCGCCCCGTCCCCGCGGAGATCCCCGATCACCCCGTACGCGCCCGCGAGGCCACCGTGGTAGTTACCGGGCACGACCCGGGCGAGCGGCACGCGAGCCTGATGTACGGGCGCCGCTGAAGTCTCCCCGGTTCCGCAATCCCGGAAGGTCTCGCCATGGCACCGGCCAGCGTCTTCGACCAGATCCTCGACTACTCCAGCCGCGCCGACCCCTGGCCGCTGTACGCACGCCTGCGCGAGACCCCGGTCTCCCAGCGCGACGACGGCACCTACGTCGTGAGCACCTACCGGGAGATCGTCGCGCTGCTGCACGACCCCCGGGTCAGCTCCGACCTGCGCAACCTGCCGCGGACGGCCGGCGCCCCTTCGGAGGAGGCTGGGCCTGCGGAAGACGAGCTGCCCGGCGAGGCGCCGAGCTTCCTCGTCCTCGACCCGCCCGAGCACGACCGGCTGCGACGCCTGGCCACCCGGCACTTCGGGCCGCCGCACACCCCCGACCGGGTCGACCGCATGCAACCGGACCTGCGAGCCATCGTCACCAACCTCATCGACGACTTCGCCGACCGCAACCGGGTGGACCTCGTCGACGACTTCGCGTACCCGTTCCCTGTCACCGTGATCTGCGAGCTGCTCGGGGTGCCGCGCGAGGACGAACCACGCTTCCACGGCTGGGCCGAAGCGATCGTCGAAGCCATCGTACCGGTGGGCGAGGACGCGGCGGAGCGACAGCGCAAACGGATGCGGGCGCTGACCGAACTCCACCGGTACCTGAATGAACTGGCCGACGCCCGCCTGCGCAACCCGGGTGACGACCTGCTGTCCGGACTGCTCACCGACGACGGCCCGGACGGGCGGATGTCGCGCGAGCAGGTGCTGAGCACCGCCAGGCTGCTGCTCATCGCCGGGCATGAGACCACGGTCAATCTCATCACCAACGGGATGCTCACGCTCCTGCGCAACCCGGAGGTACTGGGTCGGCTGCAACAGGACCCGGGCCTGAGCGTCGGCATCGTGGAGGAGTTGCTGCGCTACGAGCCGCCGGTGCAGTTCCTGCCGTGGCGGATCGCCCTCGACGACATCGATGTGCTCGGCACCGTCATTCCCAAGGGCTCGGCCATCACACTGGTCCTGGCCGCCGGCAACCGCGACCCCGCCCACGTACCCGACCCGGACCGCTTCGACCCGGACCGTCCAAACAATCAGCACCTCGGATTCGGCGGCGGCATCCACTACTGCTTCGGGGCTCCACTGGCCCGGTTGGAGGCGCAGATCGCGCTGACCGAACTGGCCCGGCGGCTGGAGCATCCCCGCCTGGTCGGCGATCCGCCGCCGTACCGGCAGAGCCCGGTCCTACGCGGCCCTCGTCACCTGCTCGTGGAGTTCGACCGCGTCACGCCGGCGTCTCGGGTCGGGGTGTCGCGTGAAAGGGTGCTGCGGCCAGCGCACGGCAGGCAGTAGCCACAGGAGCGCGAGGACGAGCAGCAAGGCCTTGATGCGCATGCTCTCGCCGGCCATCACGAGCGCCCCGAGCGTGAGCGACACGGCGGGCCGAACGCGTACAGCTGGGCGTAGTCGGGAACACCCCGGACAGGAACAGCGACACGTCCCCCAGCCGCCGGTAGACACCGGGGCGATCCGCGGGCGGCGCCTGCTCGGCGAGCTGGGCCAGCCGGACCGGGTCGAGCTCGCTGTAACGCTGCGAGCGCCAGCCTCGCGGTGGCGCCCGGCCGGTCACCAAGTCACTTCAGTCCGCGTCGACCTCGATGGCGCCAGCCGGGCAGAGATGAGCCGCCTGGCGCACCCGCTCGTCCAACGCCGGCGGAACCTCGGCCGCCCGTACCAGCACCAGCCCCTCGGCGTCGTCCTGGTCGAACACCTCCGGGGCGGTCATCACGCAGTTGCCGGAGCCGCAGCAGCGGTCCCGATCGGCGCGTACGCGCATCAACTCACCCCTCTCACCACGTGATCGGCAGCCGCTGCAACCCGTAGATGAACGAGTCGCGGCGCACCGCCACCTCGTCCTCCGGTACGTCCAGCCGCAGTGTCGGTAGCCGCTGGGCCAGCGCGAGCAGCGCGATGCGCAGTTCGGCGCGGGCCAACGGTTGGCCGATGCACTGGTGCACTCCGAAGCCGAACGCGACATGCTGCTGGGCGCCGCGGTCGACGTCAAACCGGTCGGCCTCGGCGAAGACCGCGTCGTCGCGGTTGGCCGCCGACAGCAGCGCGATCACGCCCTCCCCGGCGCGGATGAGGTGGCCGCCGATATCGACGTCGGCGGTGGCCAGGCGAGGCAGCCCGGTCCGTACGATCGTCAGGTACCGCAGCAACTCCTCGACCAGCACCGGGGCGCGGGTCGGATCGGCGCGCAGCGCGGCGAGCTGCCCGGGGTGGTGCAGCAGGACGACCGTACTCAAACCGATCATGTTCGCGGTCGTCTCGTGCCCGGCGATGAGCAACAGCAGCGCCATGCCCACGGCCTCGTCGTGGGTGAGCTCCCCGGCGCGGATGCGCCCGGCGACGAGCCGCCCGAGCAGGTCGTCACCGCCGTCGCGCTCCTTGGCCGCCACGAGCCGCCCCAGGTAGCCTCGCAACTCGTCGACCGCGGCCTGGACCTCCTCCAGCGGGGTGGTGCGGCTGAGCAGTATCCGGCTACGGCTCTGGAAGAAGTCGTGGTCGTCGTACGGCACCCCGAGCATCTGGCAGATCACCATCGACGGTACCGGCAGCGCGAACGCCTCTACGAGGTCGGCCGGTGGCCCGGTGGCGATCATCTCGTCAAGAAATCCATCGACGGTCTGCTGGATCGACGGCTCCATCCGCCGAACGTTTTTGATCATGAATTCGGGCGTCAGCATCCGGCGGTACTGCCCGTGCTCGGGCGGGTCCATCCGGATGAAAGAACCCGCCCGGTCACCGTCACGCGGCGGCGGTAACGGTCGCAGCAGCGGGAAACCCGGTTTGGTCATGTCCGCACTGAACGCCGGGTGACGCAACACCTCGCGTACCTCCGCGAGGCGGGTGACGAGCCACGCCCACTGACCGGTGGGCAGTGCCACCCGGGTGATCGGCGCATCCTCGGTCACCCACCGCGGGTACGCGGGCGGGTCCAAGGGGTTGTCCTTGAGGTCCGGAAACGGGAACAACGGAAGGTCAGTGGCGGTGGTCCCTGACATGGCGACGCCTCCCCGGAGACGACGGTGGGTACTCCTCGCAGCTTCCAAGTTACCCGGAAGTACCGCGACGTCGGGCAATCCGGTCGGACTTTGCCGTAACGGCAAACCCGGACCACCCGACGTCTGCCAGAACCGCCCGACGTCTGCCAGGAGCGTCAGCGGGCGCCGAGCAGGTGCTCCAGCGCAAGCTGGGTCAGGTGTACGGCGCCGAGCCCGCGAGCGCCCGCGGCGTCCACGTCGAAATCCTCGTACGCGCTCCGGTCGGCGAGCAGGTCGTCGTAGGACTCCCCCTCCCCCAGCGTCGGCACCGACAACTGGGCGACCCGACTCGCCTCCAGCGCCGCCCGCACCTCGGGGTCGGCGCGGAACGCCGCCGCGCGCTCCTTGAGAAGCAGATAGGTACGCATGTTGGCGGCCGCCGACGCCCACACGCCGACCATGTCCTCGGTACGCGCGGGTTTGTAGTCGAAGTGCCGTGGCCCTTCGTAGGCCGGCCCACCGCCAAGCCCATGCTCGAGCAGGTCGACCAGGAAGAACGCGTTGAGCAGGTCGCCATGACCGAAGACGAGGTCCTGGTCGAACTTGATGCCCCGCTGCCCGTTGAGGTCGATGTGGAACAGCTTGCCCTGCCACAGCGCCTGGGCGATGCCGGCGGCGTAGTTCAGCCCGGCCATCTGCTCGTGGCCGACCTCCGGGTTG
>JAOPWA010000605.1 GCA_025965915.1 Dactylosporangium sp.
CAGGTCTATGGGCCAGCGCTCTAAGAGGTGATCCACGAACAGTTCGGCGACGGCATCATGAGCGCGATCAACTTCGGCGTCTCCGTTGAGCGACGCGAGCATCCGGCCGGTGATCGCGTACTGATCACGCTGGACGGCAAGTTCCTGCCGTACGAATGGCCCTCGTCGTGATCGGACCCTGGACCCTCACGTGGCCTGGGAGATGTTGCCACGGCTCAGACGGTGACCCTCTCCGCGGGTCGCAGCCACGGCCGCGAGTGCGGTGGTAATAGGCACGGCGGCGATGAGCCCGATGGTGCCAACGACGCTGCGCACGATCTCTTCGGCGAGGTTGGGGTTGGTCAACACCTCGTCGAGCGGTCGGTTCCCGGCCGCGAGCAACAGGAGTAGGGGTAGCGATGCGCCGGCGTAGGCCAGGATGATCGTGTTGATGACCGAGGCGATGTGGGCGCGGCCGACGCGGCCGGCGGCCCGGTAGAGCTGCCTGGCGGTCAGGGCGGGGCTGGCGTGCGCGAGTTCGGCGACGGTGGCGGCCTGGGTGACGGCGACGTCGTCGAGTACGCCCAGCGAGCCGATGAGGATTCCGGCGAGCAGCAGGCCCCGCATGTTCACGTGCTGGTAGGTGATGTTGAGGTATGTGCTGTCTTCTCCGGACACCCCGGTCAAATGCGCCGCGCCGGTCGCGACGGCCGCGAGGATTCCGGTCAGGGCGAGGCTGGCGAGGGTACCGAGGACGGCCACCGAGGTGGTGACGGTGAAGCCGTGGGTCAGGTAAAGCACCGTGAGCATGATCGCCGCGGATCCGACGATCGCGACCAGTAGCGGTGGCCGGCCGTCCAGGATCGCCGGTACGACGAACAGCAGTAGTACCGCGAAACTGACCGCGAGCCCGGCTAGTGCGCTCAGCCCACGCCACCGGCCGAAGGCGATCACCGCGGCGGCGAACGCGAGGGCCAGGGCCCACAGTTGGAGGCCGCGTTGATGGTCGATGATCTGGTAAGGCTGGTCGCTCGGGCTGTCGGGCAGGTACATGAGGATGACCCGGTCGCCCGCTTTCACCACGGGCGCGCCCGGGCCACCAGGCATGGCGGTGCTGACTTCCTTGCCGGCGTCCGGGCCGTCACTCAGCCTCACCCGCACCGTCCCGCACGCGGCGAAGCCCGGGGCCACCGGCGCCCCTGACTCGGCCGGCGGGCAGGGGCTGGGATGCACGGACACGACCGTTGCCGCGACGCGCTGTGCGGCGCCGGGCTGCTCGCGTTGCGCCGCGCCGGATCCGTGCGGCCACAACCAGACAAGGGCGACAAGGGTGAGCAGCGCAGCCGGAATCAGCACTGCCAGCCCTGTCCGCCTGGCCCGAGGGGACATCTGGATCCGGCCATGGTGGCCGTGGCCGTGGCCGTGGCCGGCGCTGGTCGAGGTGTCGCTGGGCTCGCCTTCAGAGGCGGGTCTCGCCGTGGCGATGTCGGTGTGGTCGCTCACATGTTCTCCCGGCACGGCAGCCTGTCTGGCCGCAGGCTGTGTCTGGCCGCAGGCTGTGTCTGGCCGTGCCGCGCTCTCTGTGTCCGGCGTTGCTGATGGACCGACCGGATTTGCTACCGACCGGATTTGCTATTGGACCGACAGGTGGACGTGGTTGGTGTGATCCCCGGAAGGGGTGCCGTTGCCGTTGGTGTAGGCGCGCCAGCCGGTCGATGGTAGCCAGATCTGTTTGAACCAGATGACGTAGAGCACGCCGAGGGCTTTGGAGTTGGCGATGTACCAGGCGGCGAGCCGGTTTCCGTAGTCCTTGTCGGCGCCGGTGGCCACGCCGCCGAAGTCGCGGGGTGCGGCGGCGAAGTCGCAGGCCCTACCGCGTGGATGCTCGCCGCCGTCCTCCTGCGACCGGTAGCAGGACACGAAGTGGTTGAAGCCGGCGGCCTGGGTCTGCTGGAGCGCGTGCAGCGTACGTGGGGTGAGGCAACCCGAGGTGGTCGGGTCTTTCACCGAGCAGGACTCGGAGGCGAAGGTACCGTCGGCTCGACGTGGTGCGGGTACGGGGGCCCCCGCACCGCCGCTGCCGTTCGGATTGGTGCTCGCGCCGGGCTGCGCCGGTGCCGCGGCGGCCGGAGCGCCGCCGGCGAGCCCCTGGGTCTTCTGGCCACTGCCGACGGAGGCCAGTGCCTTTTCGGCGGCCTTCTTGCGCTTGTCCATCTCGGCGAGCTGCCCCTGTTGGTCCTTCACCTCGCCGTCCAGGGCCGTCTGCCGAAGACGCTGAGCTGCCTTGGCCTCCTTGAGCCGGCGTAGCTTCCCGTCATCGATACGAGCCTTGGATTCCAAGGTGGTGGCGCGCTGGAACAGGCTGTCGGGGGAGCCGCTGTCGAGCAGGGCTACCAGGCCGCCGACCCGTCCGCCCTTGTACGCGCTCGCTGCCAGCGCGCCGACCTGCTCGGTGAGCTGGGCCAGTTGCACGTCGTTGACACGCATCTGGTCGGCGAGCTGAACCTGGCGAGCTTTGGAGGCGTCCAAGCGGGCGGCGGCGTCGTTGAAGCCCCGCGCCGCCGCGTCCAACTGGTCACGCAGCGATGCGCTCCCACCTTCGGGGCCGGCGGTGCCGGGGGCGGCCTGCACGGGATTCGGTGGTAGGGCCGCCAGCAGGACGGCCACGACGAGGAGCACCGCAGCGAACAGTGGCATAGCTGGCGGGGTCGAGCGGACACGGGCGGCACTCAGCGTCACGGACACGTTCCTTCGCAACCACCGCCTACCGGGTTAGCTGACGGGTTCGGGCCGGAACACGCCCTACCGCACTGTGCGGATTCACCCCAACGACCTGGGTCCCCGGTTCACCCCTCAGGTGACTCGGCGGTGACCATCCGCAGCCGCCCTCGGCGACCTGCTGACGGTGGTCGGCACAGACACTAGACCCGCTCACGCACGTACCCAAGCTGTCTAATGCACTGCTAAAGCTGCCTAATGCACTTCTAAGGAAGTTGTGCCAAAAGGGTGCGCTGCGCCACTCTCGTGGCTCTTCAATTCACGGTGCCCTTCAGCTCGCGGTGCCCTTCAGCTCGCGGGGCGGCTCAAGTTCACGGGGCGGCTGGAAGCGGGCGGCGAGGATGGCAGGGCGCTGCCGGCGAGCCAGTCCTCCCAACTGAGGGTCCAGTCGCCGAGGCCGTCGGTCGGGCCGAGCGCGATGCCGGTGTTGCGCACCTCGACGATGTCACCCGGACCGAAGTTGTTGTACAACCAGATCGCGTTCTCGGTGCTGACGTTGAGGCAGCCGTGCGAGGCGTCCCGGTGTCCCTGCTGGGCCACGCTCCACGGGGCCGCGTGCAGGTACTCGCCCGCATACGAGAGGTGGGTGGTCCACTCGATCTTCTCGTCGTAGGCGTTGGGCCCGCTGGTGATTCCAAAACTCGCCGACGTCATGCGGGTGACACGTTGGTTGCCGAGGACGACGTGTACGCCACTGCGGGTCCGGAAGTCGACGGTCTCTCCGTGGGCGCCCGTCGTGGACTCGTGCTTGCCCATTGCGGTCGGGACGTCTCGGACCTGCTGGCCGTCGATCGAGACCAGGATGTGGTGGGTGTTGTCGTCCGCAATGGCGATCTTCGAGGGGCCGATCGTGAACGAGGCGGAGGCGTCGTTCTGCCCGTACAGGCCGCGTCCGAGGTCTTTGCCGTAGAGGTTGGCCTTGATGCTCACTCTGGTGCCGGGAACCCAGTACTCCGGTGGTCGCCAGTGCAGTTCGTGGTCGCTGAACCAGTGCCAGGCGCCGTCGACGTGGGGCTCGGTGACGACCTCGAGCGCCTTTTGCGCGGCCGTCCGGTCGGGGATCTTCTCGTCGAACCTGATGACGATGGGCTGACCCACTCCGTACGTCTGCCGGTCCGACAACAGCAGGCCACCATTGGCCTGCAGGTACGGGCGGGTGAGGTTGGCCGGCTTGATCGTGGTGAACGGGCTGGACCGCGTCAACTGCCGGCCGCCGAGGTCGATCGCGGTCACGGTGACGGTGTAGCGCCGGTTGTAGCCGAGCGGGGCGGTGGCGTGCCAGCCGCGCCTGCCGGGATCGAAGTCACCGGTCACCTGTCTGCCCTCGGTATCGGTCAAGGTGACGGTATCGAGAATCGAGGCGGCGACGGTCACCACCACCACCACCGGTGCCGTGACCGGGACGTCGGCGGCGTTGGGTGCCGGAGTGACCGCGAGGGCACCGGTCCAGGTCGCGGCCGCTGAGGCGACCGACGTCGCGCCGGCCACCCGCCCCCGTACGTACTGTCTGGCCGTCGTGGCCGACTGGTCGGAGTCGGCGACGACCGCCAAGCCGAGCATCAGGACACCGACGCTGACCCGGCGCCGCAGGCGCACCCGGTTGCGACACTCGCGAGCCGACGACCCTGGCATTTTTCCTCCCGAAACGAACCTGCCGTCAGCAATGCCACTTACGCGGTACCGGAAATTACCGGACAGCACTGGCATGAGAATTCTGGAAACCGCCCGCGCCGCAGTCGCCGGGGGCAGGGAAGCTCGAATCCCTGCCCATACGGTTATCACAGGAGTGCCGACCCCGCGAGGCAGGCGTTAATCAGGGCGTACGTGTTGCGTGGGCGCGTGAATCCAGTAGGCTGACGAGCGTCGCCACGGATGCCGATATCGGTTCAAATGAAAATACGTGCATATAAAAGTGTGCGCGCGTTACCGGGCGGTCCGCACGATCAGTTTTGATTTGTGTTGCTATTTTGGTCGGGTCGCCAAGCGTAGCAATCAAGAAAATGAGCGTTGCGCGCGTCGATTAACACCGGCTGCCAGCCGTAGCTAAATTCTGATCGTCGAATCTGCTGCCGACCATATCGCCGTCACTGCGGTATCCGTACTCCAGCGGCGAGCAGGGCCGGCTGCCAGGAGGGTGCGGCCCTCGTCGGCTGCACCTCGAGCACCGTGTAGTGGGCCACACCAGCGGTGATGAACGGGTCCGTGGCGATCATCCGTTCGACGGCGGCGCGGTCATCGCCGGCGGCGAGGATGAAGCCCCCGGTGCGTGGGACCTGGCGGCCGGAGACGAGGAACGTGCCGTCGGCGTAGTGGGAGTCGACGAAGGCGAGGTGGTCGGGCAGTGCCCGCTCGACGTCGGCGATCGGTGCGGTGTAGGTGACGATCAGTAAGAACATGTCGGGCCTTTCGCGTGGTATGTCCTGGGACCATACCCAGGGCAGGTCAACTCGGTGGTCAGTGGTCGGTGATCCGTCACCCACGGCGTCGATGATGCCGGCACCGTCGGACCCCATCACGAACGGCTCGGTGGGGCGAAGACCCCTGGGTCGCGCCGCGGGTCCAACTACAGCAGATCGCGATGGTCGAGGGCGCCGGCGTGGATGCCACGGTCCTCAGTGAGGCTGCGGTGGTGACTCTGGTGCGCCGCATGAGCGCGGCGGACTGAGGCGCGGCGGCATGGCGTCGGCGAGGTCACGGGCGACCGCGCGACGGGGGTTGTTGTTTGCGCCCCAGCCCCGATCGGGGTGCACCCGGTTGCTGAGCAGGATCACGAACGAGCGCGACAGTGGGTCGATCACGATCGAGGTGCCGGTGAAGCCGGTGTGGCCGAAGGTTACCGGCGAGGCCAGCCGGTCCATGTACCAGTGCTTGTCGAGTTCGAAGCCCAGCCCCCGTCTGCTTTCGGGATCTCGGCTCTCCAGATGTGCGTTGTAGTTGACCAGCATGGAGCGGATGGTGCTCTCCCGTAGGATCCGCTTTCCCTTGTATACTCCGCCGCACAGGAGCATCTGGCAGAAGATAGCTAGGTCATCCACTGTGGAGAAGACTCCGGCGTGGCCGGCGACGCCGCCGAGCGACCAGGCACACTCGTCGTGTACCTCGCCCCACACCATGCCCCGGGCGGGTTCCGTCTCGTACTCTGTCGCCGCGATGCGAAGGCGTTTGTCCGGCGCGGGGTTGTATGTGGTGTCCATCATGGACAACGGCTTCGTGATCCCGATGCGCACGGCCTCGTCCAGGCGCTGACCGGTCAGCCGGTGCACGAGTTCACCCAACGCGATCAGTCCGAGGTCGGAGTACACGTACTGCTCGCCGGGCACGGTGCCGGGCATGAGCGGCACGGCGAGCGCCGCGGCCAGACGCGTCGGTGGGTCGGGGTAGTCGCGCCACAGCATCAGGTCCGCGGGAAGCCCGCCCGTGTGGGTCAACAGGTTCCGGACGGTGACCGTTTCCTTGTCGCCGGCGGAGAACTCCGGCACGTAGCGGGCCACCGGTGTGTCGAGGTCGACCCTGCCCCGCTCGACCTGCTGCATCACCACGACGGTGGTGAACAGCTTCGACAGCGACGCCAGGTCGTAGATCGTGTCGGGCCGTGCGGGTATCTGGTCGGCTGCGGGAAGTTCGACGCCGACCCGCCCGGGCGGGGGCCGGACCGCGCTGTAGCGCACCGCCCTGCCCACCGCCGTGCGCGCGACGAGGACGCCATCCTTGGCGGCGAGGACGGCGGCGCCCGGGTAGGTGGGGTGATCGGGGTGGTCGGCGGTGGGGGACAGATAGGCCTCGAGATCGGCGCATATCCGCTGGATGGGTTCGGGAAGCAGACCCACCTCCGACCAGTGCCCGGCGAGCGCTGAGGCCAAACCCGCTCGGGCGTCCCGATTCCGGTGCGCACGGGCGTCCGATCACGCCGACCGTACGCCTAATCGCCCTTGACGTTGACGATCTGCCGCAGCGTATGACGGACCTCGACCAGGTCGGCGGCGTCGCGCATGACCACGTCGATCGGCTTGTAGGCCTGCGGGATCTCGTCGATGAACGCGTCCGTGTCCCGGTACTCGATTCCGGCCATCGCCTCCCGTAGCTGCGCGCGGGTGAACGCCCTACGGGCGGCGGACCGGGAGTAGTTGCGCCCGGCGCCGTGCGGGGACGAGTTGAGGGCGAGCCGGTTGCCCTTACCCACCACGACGTAGGACGCGTCGCCCATCGATCCGGGAATCAGACCGGGCACGCCCTCGGCCGCGTCGATCGCGCCCTTGCGGGACAGCCAAACCTCCTTGCCGAAGTGCCGCTCCCGTGTCGTGTAGTTGTGGTGGCACTGCACCCGCTCCAGCTCCTCGACCGAGCCGCCGTGCCACTCGGCGAAGCAGGCCACCAGCCGGTCCATCATCTCGTCCCGGTTGGCCAGCGCGAACTCCTGCGCCCACCGCAGCTCGCGGATGTAGGCCCAGAACTCGTCCGTGCCCTCCGCCAGGTAGGCCAGGTCGTCGTCGGGCAGCTGGATCCACCAGCGCTTCATCGCCTCCTGCGCGACTCGGATGTGGTGGGAGGCGATCTTGTTGCCCACGCCCCGGGAGCCGGAGTGCAGGAACAGCCACACTGAACCCCGCTCGTCCACGGTCACCTCGATGAAGTGGTTACCGGAGCCCAGCGAGCCGAGCTGGAATGCCCAGTTCCCCGCGTACCGCGCAGGGTCGAAGCCGGCGTCCTCCGCCAGCTTCGTGAGCTGCTCGACGCGCTGCGTCGCGGTGTGGGTCAGCGCCCTGTTGTACTTCCCTGCGGACAGCGGCACGGCGCGCTCGATCGCCACCCGCAGTCCGGCCAGGTCCGCGCCCAGTTCGTCACGGTGGTACTGCGTGCGCACGGCGGCCATGCCGCACCCGATGTCCACCCCGACCGCAGCCGGAATGATCGCGCCGACGGTGGGAATCACCGAACCCACCGTGGCGCCCTTACCCAGGTGCGCGTCGGGCATCAGCGCGAGGTGCGGAAAGATGAACGGCAGCGAGGCGGTCGCCTCGGCCTGCGCCAGCGTCTTGGGCTCGATGATGCTCGCCCAGTTCATGAGGCGCTTGCTGATCTGCTGCACGATCGCTCCTATCCGCGGTCGGGCCTACTGGACCGAATAATCTGCACGGTGAATGACTTTCGGCGCCCCGGGCAGGATTTGAACCTGCGGCCTCCTGGTTCGTAGCCAGGCGCTCTCTCCGCTGAGCTACCGGGGCATGAGTTCTCGTACCGATCCGCGCAAAAGGCTGCGTAATGATGAAAGCCGCCCGGACCCGGCAGGGGTGAGCGGCACGAGCGCTGGAGTTCGCGCGCTAGCCGTGCCACCCGGAATCGCGGCTGAGGCCTGACAAGACCGCGACGCGCCCGCACGGCTTGAGCCGCTGGGCTTCGAGGAAGGCTTGGCGTCGCATCGTGGTCTCCTGGATCTCCGCGTTGATCGCCCTACCGTAGATCGCTGCATTCGGGGCAGGCAATCGTATTAACGCGGGCGAATGGCGTGCCCGGAGTCGGCGCGTCACTCGCACCATGTCACTCAGGCCGTGTCACTCATGCCCATTACCTCAAGTCAGCCGCCATGTGACCGATGGCAGAGAGGATCGGCAGCGGACGTTCCGGGAAGAAGGGGCCGCAATGGCGCAAATCATGATAGTTGACGACGACCCCGCGATCCGTCAACTACTCACCGACGTGTTGGAGATGGACGGACACAAGGTTCGGGTGGCCGCCGACGGATTCAGCGCGTTACGAGTGTTGCAGGAGTACCGGCCGGATTGCGTCGTGCTCGACGTCATGATGCCCGGCCTGGATGGGTATGGCGTGCTCCGCAGCATCCGCAGCCAGGACGGTGACCGGGTGCCCGTCATCATGCTCACCGCCGCGGCCGACCCGGCTTCCGCGGCGCAGGCGTGGGCCGACGGGGCCGATTACTACCTGGCGAAGCCCTTCGGCGCCGACGAGGTGCTCTACCTCATCCGCGGATCGCTGCGCGACCGCCAACCGGTCGCCGACGCCTGAGCGGCTGTCAACCGTCAGCCCACAACCGTCAGCTCAGAGCGGCGACGATGCGGTCGCGGGCTTCGTCGAGCTCCGCGGCCGGCACGTTGCTGTTCGCCCGCTTGAAGTCGAAGTCCTCCATCCCCCACGCGGGGAAGACGTGCAGGTGGGCGTGGGGGACTTCGAAGCCGGCCACGACCAGCCCGGCGCGCGGAGCGTCGAAGGCGCGACGGACCGCGGCACCGATCTTGCCGCTGACGACCATGAGGTGGCTCTGCAGGTCGGGCTCGATGGCTGTCCAGTCGTCGACCTCACCGCGGGGCACCACGAGGGTGTGTCCCACCGTGATCGGGGCGATCGTCAGGAATGCGACCACCCTGTCGTCGGTCCAGACGAACCGTCCAGGCAGGTCGCCGTTGATGATTTTCGTGAACAGCGTCGGCATGGCGTGATTGTTCCAGCACTCCCGACGTGGGGCGACGCGGCACCGCCTCGTCACCCCTCGCGACGGCGGACGCCGTGGAGTGGTCCCCGTCGAGCTTCGCCCCGCGTCGGCCAGAGGCGTTCACTTGATGGAACCCCGCATCACGCTGGAGATCACCCACCGCTGGGCGAAGACGTAGACGACCATCGGCGCCAGCGCCATCAGGTACGAGGCGAAGGCGACCGTGTAGTTGGTGCTGAACTGTCCTTGGAACACGTACTGCACCAGCGGCAGGGTTTGAGCGTCCGGACTCGACAGGATCACCAGGGGAAGCAACAAGTCGTTCCAGGCCCACAGGCAGGTGAGAATCCCGACGGTCGCGTTCATGGGCGCGAGGAGCGGGAAGATGATCCGCCAGAACGTGGACCAGACGCTCGCGCCGTCGGTGAGCGCGGCTTCCTCCAGTTCCCGAGGATCGAGTTCAGGTAGCCGACGTAGATGAAGTAGCCGACGTAGATGAAGATGTTGAAGGCACCATTACCCTCACGGTGATCGATGTCAGGAGAGTGGCACGACGACCAGTGGCCCTGAGGTGGCCACGACGTGCGGGCTGCTGCGGCGAACGAGTTCGGGGAGGACGACCCCCAACTGACCGTCGACGGTGAGTGTGGAGTAGGTGTCGCCGCGCGTCACACCTCGGTTTACGATCGCCACCGGAATTCCGAGCTTCGCGGCGCGCCGCACGAACCGGCGCCCGGACATCACGGTCAACGACGAACCGAGTACGAGCAGCATGCGCGCGTTCTCCACCAGTGCGAAGCACCGCTGTACCCGCTCGGCGGGGACGGTCTCGCCGAAGAAGACGACGTCGGGCTTCAACATCCCGCCGTCGCACACCTGGCAGTCGACGATCCGGAACCGGTCGACGTCCTCGTCGGCCAGGGCGACGTCACCGTCCGGGTGGACCGCGGTGGCCTGCACGTCGAAGCCGGGGTTGGCCTCGTGGAGGCGGCGGTCCAGCTCCTCGCGGGAGAGCAGGTCACCGCAGGTGAGGCAGACGACCCGGTCCAGGCTGCCGTGCAGTTCGACGACGTCGCGGGCGCCGCCGGCCTGGTGCAGGCCATCGACGTTCTGGGTCACAACGCCCGCGAGCAGGCCGCGCCGCTGCAGGTCCGCGACCGCGCGGTGGCCGGCGTTCGGGTGCGCCCGGGCGATCGTGCGCCACCCGACGTGGCTGCGGGCCCAGTACCGCCGCCGCGCGGCCGGGTCGCCGGTGAAGGTCTGGTACGTCATCGGGGCGCCCCGGACGAGGGTGCCGGAGGGGCCCCGGTAGTCCGGGATCCCCGACTCCGTCGACAGTCCCGCACCGCTGAGCACTACGACCCCGCCGGCGGCCACGAGCTCCGCCAGCGCGCCGACCTGGTCCGTCGTCGCTTCGATCACGCATCCATGCTGCCTCAACGGCGCGGCGACCGGCGCCCGGCGGGGAGCGAAGTGGCGTACCCGACCGCGGGGCGTTACCCGGCCGGGTGGCGTCCCCGGCCGCGTGGCGTCCCCGACCCGCCCGGCGGTGCGGTGGCACTTCGGCGCCCGCCGAACGATCGGTGTAGTCGCATAGTTACCGTGACGAGGATTTATCGGGCGTACCGGAGGGCGGGGCGGCGGTGACGGTCATCCACCTGGTCGTCGTGTTCCTCGCCGGCCTCGTCGCGGGCACCATCAACACGGTGGTGGGGACCGGGTCGCTGGTCAGTTTCCCGGCGCTGCTCGCGGTCGGCGTGCCGCCGGTGGTGGCGAACGCGTCGAACAGCACCGGGCTGGTGGCGGGCGGCGTGAGTGCGGTGCTCGGGTACCGGCGGGA
>JAOPWA010000619.1 GCA_025965915.1 Dactylosporangium sp.
CGAGGCCAGCGGGGCCGTGTTCATCCACCCGTTCGACCACCCCGACGTCATCGCCGGGCAGGGCACGCTCGCCCTGGAACTGCTGGAACAGTGCCCCGATGTACGCACGATCGTGGTGGGGATCGGCGGTGGCGGGCTGATCTCCGGCGTGGCGGTGGCGGTCAAGGCGCTGCGGCCCGACGTACGGGTCATCGGGGTGCAGGCGGCCGGCGCTGCCGCGTTTCCTCCCTCGCTGGCGTCGGGGCGGCCGGTTCGGCTGCCGAAGTTCGCCACGATCGCCGATGGAATCGCCGTCGGCCGCCCGGGTGAGGTCACCTTCGCCCATGTGAGCAAGCTGGTCGACCAGGTCGTGACGGTTACCGACGAGGACATTTCGCGGGCGCTGCTCATGCTGATGGAGCGCTGCAAGCAGGTCGTGGAGCCGGCGGGTGCGGCGGCCGTGGCGGCGCTGCTCGCGGGTGTGGTGCCGGTCGTGACGCCGACCGTTGCCGTACTCAGCGGAGGCAACATCGATCCGCTGCTGATGCTGCGCCTCATCGAGCACGGGCTGGCCGCCGCCGGACGGTATCTGACGTTCACCGTGCGCTGTGCTGACCGTCCGGGGCAGCTCGCGGACCTGCTGAGCCAGATAGCGGAGCGGGGCGCGAACGTCCTGGACGTCGAGCACCGCCGGCATGATCCGCGGCTGCGCTTGGGGGAGGTGGAGGTCGCCCTGTCCGTGGAGACCCGCGGCGCCGAGCACTCCGACCGGTTGGTCACGGCCCTGCGCTCCGCGGGCTACACGGTGACGTTCACCGGCGCCCTGGCATAGGTGGGGTCAGCCGGAGAAGGCTTCGAAGGAGACGACCGTGACCTTCACCTCGGCGCCGCTGGGCGCCGTGTAGGTCACCGTGTCGCCCGCCTGGGCTCCGAGGATCGCCTTGCCGAGAGCCGACTCGGGGCTGTAGACGGTCAACTGGGTCGTCGAGGCGATCTCGCGCGAGCCGAGCAGGAACGTCTCGGTGTCGTCCGCGTCCTCGTCGAACTGGATCGTGACGACCGTGCCGGCGGCGACGGAGTCGCTCTTCGGCGCCTCGCCGACCTTCGCGTTGCGCAGCAGCTGCTCGAGGTACCGGATGCGGCCCTCCTGCTTGCCCTGCTCCTCGCGGGCGGCGTGGTAGCCGCCGTTCTCCTTCAGATCGCCCTCTTCGCGCCGTGCGTTGATCTCGGCGGCGATGACGGGACGGTTGGCGATCAGCTCGTCCAGTTCGGCCTTCAGCCGGTCGTGTGCATCCTGAGAGAGCCAGGCGGCGTTTTCTCCACGGTCGTTGATCGACACTGAAGATCTCCTCTGATTGCTGCGGCCGACAGGTTCAAGACCTACCAACTTACCAGTGACCATTGTTACGGAGCGTGCAACGATCTTGTAGAGGCGTTGTCACCTTCCCGTCAAGTGATCAGCTGGGAGCCCGGCAGGCCGTTACCTCCGCGCTGACCGGCGGTCCCGTTGTCGTGAGCGTGTAGGTGACGGTTACCCGCTTGCCGGCGGGTACCGGCACGTCAGCGGCGCCGACCTCGGCTCCCGCGCGGTTGCGGGCCCGCACGTGACACACCCCCGGCCGGCCGCTCGGCTTGAATACCTCGAAGCGCACCGTGGCATGGTCGCCGGCGAGCTCGAAGTGCACCACCTGCGGTTGGTAGTCCGGTGAGCCGTAGCGCTGGTAGAGCGCGATCGCGAGGATGAGACCGACGATCGCGCCGGCGACCGCGACCAGCATGGTCGGGCCGCGTCGGGCGGGGCGCGGCTCCCGGCGCCGACCATATCGACCGGGCGGGAATATCGGTGCGTTCAAGGTCGCTTCCGGCTCGGACACGGTCCTCGTCAAATCTGTCGGTGCCAACGCGCACAATGGGCGGGCCGGGTCGACGGCGGTAGGTGTCGTCGGCCCGTCACAATGGATCGGTTCATTGTCTCAGCAGCGACGGCGAGGAGAACCCGTGGGCGAGCAGTTGCGCCTCATGGCGGTGCACGCGCACCCGGATGACGAGTCGAGCAAGGGCGCGGCGACCATGGCGAAGTATGTTGCCGAGGGCGTCGACGTGCTCGTCGTCACGTGCACCGGTGGTGAGCGCGGCAGCGTGCTCAACCCCAAGCTGGACCGGCCGGAGATCTGGGAACAGATGGCCACCATCCGCCGCGAGGAGATGGACCGGGCCCGGGAGATCCTCGGCGTACGCCAGGACTGGTTGGGTTTCGTGGACTCCGGTTTTCCCGAGGGTGACCCGGTTCCGCCGCTACCCGAGGGCTGCTTCGGGCTCGAGCCGGTGGAGAAGGCGGCAGCGCCGCTGGTGAAGCTGATGCGCGAGTTCCGTCCGCACGTGGTTACCACCTACGACGAGGACGGCGGCTACCCGCACCCCGACCACGTGATGTGCCACAAGGTGTCGGCGGCGGCGTTCGACGCCGCGGGCGACCCCGACCGATATCCCGAGCACGGCGAGCCGTGGCAGCCGTTGAAGCTCTACTACCACATGAGCTTCTCGCTGGCCCGGGTCAGCGCTCTGCACGAGGCGATGCTCGCGGCCGGTATCGAGTCGCCCTACGCCGAGTGGCTGACCAAGTGGGACCCGGCGCGGGACAAGGGTCACCGGATCACCACCCGGGTGCCCTGCGCGGATTACTTCGAGACGCGCGATGACGCGCTGCGGGCGCACGCCACCCAGGTCGACCCCGACGGGCCGTGGTTCCATGTGCCGCTGGCTATCCAGCGGTTGGCGTGGCCGACCGAGGACTACGAACTGGCCCGTAGCCTGGTGGAGCGCTCGGAGCCCGAAGACGACCTGTTCGCCGGTGTCCGCGAGTCGGTGCGTGCCTGATCCGGACGGCGGGTAGGGCGTACCGTTAGGTCATGAACACGCTCACCCTGCTCGCCGACAATCTGGCGCAGAACAACTTCGGTGACACCATGACGGGTGGTCTCGCCGGGCCGATGGGCCTGTTCGTCATCGTGGTGCTGGTGATCGGCACGGTGCTGTTGATTCGGAACATGAACAGCCGACTACGCCGCCTGCCGGACCATTTCTCGTCGACCGACACCCCCGGCGCAGGCGCGGGCACAGGCGTGGGCGGGTCCGCCGCTGGCGCGTCCGGCGCGATCCCCGCCGCCGCCGAGCCCCAGGGTGACGAGCGTTCGCAGCCGTAAGCTCAAATACGACTTTTTGCCGCCAAACCGACTAAAACCACGAAGAAACTGGAGCCTTCCCCGAGGTTTGCTTTAGCCTTCGCCCGAGATCGGGTGAGGGAGGGGTGGGTATGGGCGGTCGATGCGCACCTATCGTCCGCTCTGGCACACCTTGGTCGGTGACGCATCTCACCTTTGCGGCCCGCAGTCGCATCACCCCTGGGCCAGTCGGCGACGACGCCGCGGCGACCGTATGGGTGAGCCCCGCAACCGGCGCGACCGATGTCCGATCGATCGCCGTCCCGATACTCTCCCCGGGAAAGCGCACGTCTGGACTCCTTGGGCGGGAGAGGTGCGGCGGATGACGGCAACGCTGCGACGAACAGGCACGTTCGTGCCGACGATCGCATTCGCGTTGGCCGTTGCGGGTGTGCTCGTCGGCAGCCATGCCGTGCACACCGGCGTGCCCGCGCTGACCAAGCCCGTACCCCACCTCGGCTGGCTCGCGGTCGCGGTCGCCGTCGTGGCGGGCGCTCAGTTGCCCATGCTGCGGGCACGCGTCGGTGTCGCCGCGGTCGGGCTGGCGTGGGGCGAGTCGGCCGTCGTGATCCTCTGTGTGCTGCTGCCAGCGGCATGGATCCCGCCGGTGACGCTGGTCGGCGTCGGGTTGGCCCGCGTCATCCAGGCGATTCAGCGACCGGCGTACCGGAAGCCCGGCGCGGCGGTGTGGGGCACCGGGACGCTCACACTTGCGGCCGGGGCGGCCGCGGTCGCCGCCAACGTCCTCACCGTGACCTACCGGCATCCGCTCACCCCGCGGGTGGCGGTGGCGCTGGTCCTGGCCGCCGTCGCATACGCGGCCACCGGCCTCGCGATGGTCTCCTGGCGGGTGGCTTGCCTGCACGGCGAGCGGTTCGCGTCGGTCCTGCGGCGCACCAACGCCAGCAAGATGCCCATGATCATCGGCAATGTCGCCGTCGGTCTGCTCGTCGTGGTGCTGTACGAGGTGAACGCCCGCTGGCTGGCGCTGCTTCCGCCGGCGCTGTGGCTGCTGCACCAGGCGTACGCGTACCGGTTGCGGATGGGCGACGAGCGGCGCGACTGGCAGCGGTTCGCCGACGCGACGCGCCAGCTCAACCGGCTCGACGGGCAGAGGGCGGCGAGCGCCGGCATCCAGGGCGCGCTTCGGCTGTTCGGCGGCGAGTGGGCCCAGTTGTCGGTGATCGCGCCCGACGGCCAGGTATGCGGGTACGAGGCCGCGCTCGGCGGTGAGGTCGCCGAGTGCGAGCCGAACGCGGCCGACGAGTCCGGCACCGTCGCGCGTGACCTCTCCGTTGGCGCGGTGCGCGTCGGAGAACTGCGGTTACGGTTGCGCGCGGGCGCCAGGATGGGCAGGCGCGACCGGCTGATGTTCGCCGCGTACGCCGACGCCCTCGCCGCGGCGCTGCACGACGCGGCGACCCACCAGGAGCTGCGCGCCATGGGGGAGCGCAGCACTCGCGATCTCGTCCACGACTCGCTCACCGGGCTGGCCAACCGCGCCGGCTTCCTGGCCACCGGCGACTCCGTGCTCCGGGAGTTGGCCGGCGACGCGCCTGTCGCGCTGCTGCTGCTCGACCTCGATCACTTCAAGGACGTCAACGACACGCTGGGCCACGGCGCCGGCGACCTGCTGCTGCAGATCGTCGCGTCCCGGCTGGGGGCGACGCTCGGCCCCGGCGAGCTACTGGCGCGTTTGGGTGGCGACGAGTTCGCGCTCCTGCTGCCGGTGCTGACCGAGCCCGGGACCGACCCGGCGGATTCGCCGGCCACGGAGTACCCCGCCCAGTTGGCGCACGCCCTGGGCCGCGCCCGTGACCTGACCGGAATCCTCGCGACCCCGGGTGACGTGGCGGGCGTCCAGCTCTCCGTCGAGGCGTCCGTGGGTGTGGTCGTCGCGGCCGCGGGCGCGGTCGACCTGACCGAGTTGCTGCGGCGCGCCGACATCGCGATGTACCAGGCCAAGCGCGGCGGATCCAGCGTCGCGCGGTACGACCCGTCCCGCGACCGGGCCAGCACCGACCGGCTGTCGCTGCTGGCCGAGGTACGCGAGGCGCTCGCCGCCGACGACCAGCTCACGCTCGTCATGCAGCCGGAGGTGGGGCTCGGCGACGACGGTGGTGTCATCGGCGTCGAAGCGCTCGTGCGATGGAACCATCCCCGCCGCGGCACCCTGATGCCAGTGGACTTCGTCACGGTCATCGAGCACAGCGAGCTGCTCGGGGACTTCACCCGGTACGTGCTCGACCGCGCGCTCGCCGCCGCGGCTCGCTGGGCCGCCGAGGGCATCGACGTGCCCGTCTCGGTCAACCTGTCGCCGCGCAGTTTGCTCGACCCGGCCCTGCCGGGCGACGTCGCCGCGCTGCTCGCCAGGCACGGCACCAGCGCGGACCGGCTGGTCCTGGAAATCACCGAGACCGTCGTGATGAGTGAGCTCGTCGTCATCGAGAACGTGCTCTCCGTCCTTCGTGAGATGGGTGTCCAGCTCGCCGTCGACGACTTCGGCACGGGGTACTCCTCCCTGACGTTCCTGACCCGGGTAACCGTCAACGAAGTCAAGATCGACCGTACGTTCGTGCGGCGCATGGTCGAGTCTCCGGAGGTGGGCGCGATCGTCCGGACCACGATCGACCTGGCCCACCGGTTGGGTCTGCGGGTCATCGCCGAAGGCGTCGAGACCGCCGAGCAGCGGGCGGAGTTGACGGCTCTGGGCTGCACCGGTGCCCAGGGCTTCTTCTTCTACCCGCCGCTGCCGCCCGAGCGCGTCGTCGAGGTTCTGCACGAGCGGACCACGGCCACGGTCATCCCACTCCGCCAGGAGGACGCCAGCTGACGACCGGACCGGTCGCACCGCGCGTACGCGGCGACTGTTCGGATTGCGACGATCTTGACGGCGCGTAGGGTGAAACGCATGGCCAACCGTTTGGCGGATGCGACCTCGCCGTACCTCCAGCAGCACGCCGACAATCCAGTCGACTGGTGGCAATGGAGTCCTGAGGCGTTCGAGGAGGCGCGGCGCCGCGACGTGCCCCTGCTGATCTCCGTCGGGTACTCGGCCTGCCACTGGTGCCACGTCATGGCCCACGAGACCTTCGAGCACGAGGGCGTGGCGGCCGTGGTCAACGAGGCCTGCGTACCCGTGAAGGTCGACCGTGAGGAGCGCCCGGACGTCGACGCGGTCTACATGACGGCGACCCAGGCGATGACCGGCCAGGGCGGCTGGCCCATGACGGTCTTCGCGACCCCCGACGGCGAGCCGTTCTTCTGCGGCACCTACTTCCCCCGCCCCAACTTCGTGCGCCTCGTGCAGTCCGTGTCCGAGGCGTGGCGCGACAACCGCGAGGCCGTGCTGCGCCAGGGATCCGCCGTCGTCGAGGCGATCAGGCGCGCGGGCGGCGAGAGCCTTCCAGCGGGGCCGATGACTCCGTCCGTGCTCGACGCCGCGGCCGCGTCGCTGTCGCGCGAGTACGACGAGGAGTACGGCGGATTCGGCGGCGCCCCCAAGTTCCCGCCGCACATGAACCTGCTGTTCCTGCTGCGCCACTACCAGCGCACCGGCTCATCGCGGTCACTGGAGATGGTGGCGGGTACCTGTGCGGCGATGGCCCGCGGCGGCATCTACGACCAGCTCGCCGGCGGCTTCGCCCGGTACAGCGTCGACCGCACCTGGACCGTGCCGCACTTCGAGAAGATGCTCTACGACAACGCGCTGCTGTTGCGCACGTACGCCCATCTCTGGCGGCTGACCGGCGACGAACTCGCGCTGCGCGTGGCGCGGGAGACCGCGGACTTCCTGCTCGCCGAGATGCGCACGCACCAGGGCGGCTTCGCCTCCGCCCTGGACGCCGACACCGACGGCGTCGAGGGCTTGACCTACGTGTGGACGCCGGCTGGGCTCAGTGAGGTGCTCGGGGACGACGACGCCGCCTGGGCGGCCGGGGTCTTCAACGTCACAGCGGAGGGGACCTTCGAACACGGTGCGAGCGTTCTGCAGTTGCCGGTGGACCCGGACGACTCCGACCGCCTGGCGCGGGTACGCGTGCGCCTGCTGGACGCCCGCGCCCAACGTCCCCAGCCGGCCCGTGACGACAAGGTCGTCGCGGCGTGGAACGGCCTGACCGTGACCGCGCTGGCGGAGTACCTGTCGATCGCACGCGACCGGGAGTCCAACGCGCTGGCGATCGAGTCGGCCATGGAGCAGGCGGGCAACGCGCTGGCCGGGCACATCGTCGACGGCCGGCTGCGGCGCGTCTCGCGGGACGGCGTCGTGGGTGAGCCCGTGGGGGTACTGGAGGACTACGGCGCGGTGGCCGAGGCGTTCTGCGCGCTGCACCAGTACACCGCCAACGGGTACTGGCTGGACCTGGCCGGGCGGCTCATCGACAGCGCCCTGGAGCACTTCGCCGACGGCGCCGGCGGGTTCTACGACACCGCCGACTACGCGGAGCGCCTGGTGACCAGGCCGGCCGACCCGACCGACAACGCCACCCCTGCCGGCCTGTCGGCTCTCGTGGCGGCGCTGACCACGTACTCCGCGTTGACCGGCGACAAGCGGTACCGCGACGCGGCCGAGCTCGCACTGACGAAGGTCGCCCCGCTGGCCGCTCAGCACGCCCGGTTCGCCGGGTACTCGTGTGCGACGGGCGAGGCGTTGCTGTCCGGCCCGTACGAGATCGCGATCGCCGGCGACGCCGTCGAAACCGACCCGCTGCTCGCGGCGGCGTGGCGGGCGGCTCCGCCGGGCGCGGTCATCGTCGCCGGTGAGCCGGACGGGCCGGGGGTGCCGCTACTGGTGGGTCGGCCGTTGCGCGATGGCCGGGCAACGGCGTACGTGTGCCGGGGCTTCGTATGCGACGCGCCCGTGACGACCGTCGACGAGCTGGTCGCCAAGCTGTCCTGATCCTTCGTCTCCCGCGGTCTTGGACACCTGGAGGTGCTACCCAGCGCCAGGTGTCCAAGATCGCTGCTTTTGTGCCCGCACTGTTCGCTGACCGCGAACGGCTTTCGCCTGCCAATCGTGCAAGGATGTAATCATGTAACTGATGCACGAAGGAGGGCGCGATGAGTAAGGAACACTGGGGGATGGGTCCGGGCTGGAGCCGTGGCGGGGGCCGCGCGGAGCCGCCGCCGACCGACGACGCCGCGGCCTGGATCACCGGAGCGGTCCCCGATGAGTGGTTCACGGGTACGCCGGAAATCAGCATCGATCGCGACGAGATCATCATCGTGGGTCGGCTCGCGGAGCCGACGCTCGCGCAAGATGCCACCGACGCCGACCGCGCCGCGGCCGAGCAGGGGCGGATCGCCTCGTTCCGCGAGTCCACCCGCGATCGGCGGATCGCCGTCGCCCGGCAGTTGGAGCACCGGTACAGGCGCAAGGTCGGTTGGGGAGCGGTGGCCGGCGGCACCCGCGAGATGTTCACGACGCTGTCCGCGCCGGTGATGACCCGGCTGCGCCAGACCGACCGGCAGGTCCTGGACACGCTCGTCGCGTCCGGGGTGGCCCGGTCCCGCTCGGACGCGCTCGCCTGGTGCGTGAGCCTGGTCGGTCAGCACGCCGACGCGTGGCTGGGCGAGCTGCGCGACGCGATGGGCGCGGTCGACGAGCTGCGTCGGCGCGGTCCCGAGCTGTGACCCTGTTGGTGAGCAGGGCACCCTCCTGTCGTCGACGGGATGGTCTGACCAGTAGTCTTTGCGCCGATGGATTCCCAAACCGGTCTGCCCGTCGTCGGCATGGTCGGCGGTGGTCAGCTGGCTCGGATGACACATCAGGCAGCGATCTCGCTCGGCCAGTCGCTGCGGGTACTCGCTAGTTCACCCGACGACGGCGCCGCTCTGGTCACCCCCAACGTCGTCGTCGGCCACCACACCGACCTCGCCGCGCTGCGGGCGTTCGCCAAGGGCTGCGACGTGGTGACGTTCGACCACGAGCACGTGCCGGGCGAGCACATCCGGGCACTCGCCGCCGAGGGCGTCACGGTGCTGCCCGGCGCCGACGCCCTGCGGTACGCCCAGGACAAGCGCGCCATGCGGGAGCGCCTGTCGGAGCTCGGGTTGCCCGTGCCGCGCTGGCGCGCGGTCTCATCACCCGAGGACATCGCTGACTTCGCGGCCGACACCGGCTGGCCCGTGGTGGCCAAGGCGGTTCGTGGAGGGTACGACGGGCGCGGCGTCTGGGTTCTCGGCCCCGATGATCCGGTGCCTGACGCCGAACTGATCGTCGAGGAGAAGGTGCCGCTGCGCCGCGAGCTCGCCGCCGTGGTGGCGAGATCACCGTTCGGGCAGGTCGCGGCATATCCGGTGGTGGAGACCGTACAGCGCGACGGCATCTGCGTGGAGGTCCTGGCGCCCGCGCCCGACCTGTCCGAGGAGCTGGCCTGCGCCGCCGAGCGCCTGGCCATCGAACTGGCGAACGCGCTCGACGTCGTGGGCATCCTCGCGGTCGAGCTGTTCGAGACGGCCGACGGCCTGGTGGTCAACGAGTTGGCGATGCGCCCGCACAACTCCGGGCACTGGACGATCGAGGGCGCTCGTACCTCGCAGTTCGAGCAGCACCTGCGCGCCGTGCTGGACTACCCGCTGGGTGACACCTCCCTGGCAGCCCCGGCGGTCGTGATGGCCAACGTGCTGGGCGGCGCCGAAGGCGGGATGTCGATCGACGAGCGGCTGCACCATCTGTTCGCCGCCGAGCCGGGCGCCCGCGTCCACCTCTACGGCAAGCAGGTGCGCCCCGGTCGCAAGATCGGTCACGTGACGGTGCTCGGCGACGACATGGACGACGTACGGGCCCGTGCCGCGCGGGCGGCCCGCTGGCTGACCGAGGGTGGGGATCCACATGCCTGATGTCGGCGTGATCATGGGCAGTGACTCGGACTGGCCGGTGATGAAGGCCGCCGCCGAGGCGCTCGCCGAGTTCGAGGTGGCGTTCGAGGCGCACGTCGTGTCCGCGCACCGCACACCCGAGAAGATGCTGGAGTACGCGCACACCGCCGCCGACCGCGGCCTGCGGGTGATCATCGCGGGGGCGGGCGGCGCGGCACACCTGCCGGGCATGGTCGCCGCGGCGACGCCGTTGCCGGTGATCGGCGTACCGGTGCCGTTGAAGTACCTCGACGGGATGGACTCGCTGCTGTCCATCGTGCAGATGCCGGCCGGGGTGCCGGTCGCCACGGTCTCCATCGGCGGCGCCCGCAACGCCGGGCTGCTCGCCGTGCGCATCCTGGCCGCCGCCGACGAGGCGCTGCGCTCGAAGTTGGTGGCCTACCAGGAGGAGCTCAAGCGCCTGGTGGCCGAGAAGGACGCCCAGCTCTCCGAGGGCCTCAGCGCAGGCGGTTGAGCGCGCCCCGCAGCCGGACCACGTTCTGGCGGCGCTTCTCGTACGTGGCGCCCAGGCCGACCAGCAGTACACCGGCCGCGCTGAACAGCAGGAGCAGCACCCACCAGGGCAGCATCGCCGACAGCCGCAGCAGTTCGTGCAGCGTCGCCGTCGCGGTCACCACGCTGCCGACGACGACCGGCGCCTTCTGCCGGCGCACGCTACCGAGCGCCAGGGTCAGTACCCCGGCGACGATCACCAGCACCCGCCGCAGCGGGGCGGTGTCCGTCATCACGACGATGGCGAGGCTGGGTAGGAAGCCGGCGATCAGGGCCGGCCCGTACGCCAGCCAGCTCCCCAGATCGGGCCGGCGCTGCAGTTCGAGGATGCCGACGAGCAGGGCGAAAACGGCGAACGGCAGGCTGTACGCCTCGGGTAGCGCGACCCGGCCGGTGCTCATCAGCAGCCACACTCCGACGACCTCGCTGATGGCCGCGGCGAAGATCAGGCCCTGCAGGTACTTCTCCGGGCGGCCGGGACGGCTCGCGGCGAGGCCGAGTATCGCGCCGAGCGCGGTGGAGGCGAGCGCGGTGTAGCGGGGCGCCCCGATGGTCAGTGCAAGTGCGCCGCCCATGCCGAGGAGCGCGGTCGTCTCGATGACCATGACTTCCAGCTCGGTCGAGACGGTCGGGCGCAGCCGGGGCAGCCTGGCGGCGAGAGCGACGGCCACCGCGCAGACGCCGAGCAGAGGGAACGCCGCCCAGCGCATCGGGAACCCGGCGGCCAGGCTCGCGGCGACGGCAAGCAGCTGCGCCGTACCGACGGCGACGTTCCAGCCGAGCATCCGGGCGAGCGGATACCTGCCCCAGATCGCGCCGATCGCGCCGACCACCACGGAGCCCGCGAGGGCCTGGATCGTCATCGAACGCATGGCGAGGCTGCCGGTCTGCCCGGCGATGGCGGCGAGTACGGCCAGGGCGAACACCAGCCGGCGCGCCACCCGCAGCGGTGCCCCCTCGATGCTGCCGGCGGCCGGTGGCAGGGTCAGCGCCAGGCTGAGCCCGCACAGCGTGGTCACCAGCAGCGCGAAGGTCGCCTGCAACTGGCCCTGGTGCGCGGCGGGCGGAATGAGCAGCAGGGCCAGCCCGGCGCCGGGTACGACCACGGCCACGGTCCGGTTCGCGATGAGTTCGCGCGAGCCGCCGAGGCCAACGGCGGCAAGTCCGGCGGCGAACGTCAACACCGCCGCCGTGATCACGTGGGTGGGCTGGGCGGCCCAGCCGTTGAACGGGGACAGGTCAGCCGAGCCCGCCGGAGTGGACGTCCACGGTCGCAGGGCGAAGTGGTACGGGCCGAACAGCGCGGCCACCAGTGGCAGCGCGACGGCCGCTACGGCGATCGCGGCCGGGACGGCGCTCGCGGCTGCCGCGCCGGCCCCGAAACCGGTCGCCTGGCCGGCCGGGCGCCACCGGCCGATGCCGAACCAGCCCCGACCGGGGATCCATCGGTCGAGCTGCCATCCGCGGCCCGGGCTCCAGCCGCCCACCGGCTGCCAGCCGTCCTCGGGCCGCCAGCCGACCCGGCGTACCGCGCCGACCCGCAGCAGTTCCGCCAGGACGCCCAGCAGGGCGCCGGTCGCCCCGTACAGGCCGATGGGAAGCCTGTTGGGCAGCGCGGCGAGCGCGATCACGCTGCAGGCGACGGCGACCGCGGCGGTCACGTACGGCAGGAAGCCGGGCGTACGCCAGCAGGCCACCCCCGCCACGGCCAGCGCCAGGCTGGTGGCGGCGAGGGCACCGACAAGGACCACCGGCACCGGGTGGTGCCCGCCTGCCGTGAGGGCGCCCGCCGCGCCGGCGAGCGATAGCACCGCGGCAGCGCACGCGCCACCCCCGACCGTTACGAGATGAGCCCGAGCGATCCGGGCGCCGGGAGTACGGGCATCGGCGAGGCGTACCCCGGCCAGGGTGGCGACGAGCGCGCCGACGAGCGCCAGGCTCTCCAGCGCGGCGGCGGTCGACGCGGGCCCGACCAGGCTGGCCCCGGCGCTGTAGCCCGCGACCGCCGCGGCGACGGCGCCACGGGTGTACGCCACCCGTGGTAGGTCACTCAGGCACGCGCTCACACCCAGGCCGATCACCGTCAGCAGGCCGATCACGGTCGGTGACCACCACGGCAGGCCGAACGCGACCGGTGCGCCGACGGCGGCGAGCCCGATCGCGACGGCAGCGATGTTGTCGCCGAGCGGGCGCGGCACGACGATCACCGCTGCCAGGGCGATCAACAGCAGCGCCACCGGCGCCTGCCAGCCGTACAGGCCGTACTGCGCGGCGGTGCGCCCCCACGCCGGTCCGAGGTCGGCGTGCCATACCGGGTTGGTGGCGTTGATCACGCCGGTCGCGGCGCCGATCGCGCCCGCGCCGCTGGCCGCCGCGATGACCGCGCCGATGAGGATTTCGCCGGCGACCGGCCCGCGCCGCTGGTGTGCCGGCAGTACCCGGACCGCCAACGCGACGGCCAGTACGAGCACGGCCGTCGTCACCAGTCCGATGCCGGGCACGGCGAGGGCGAGTACCCGGGCCAGGGCCGAGGTGGCGCTTGCGGTG
>JAOPWA010000646.1 GCA_025965915.1 Dactylosporangium sp.
GACCGATGTCGAATCTGCGGATCACGAACAACGTCATCGTCGACCAGATCGCCGACGGTCTCAACTTCCACACGGGCGTCACCAACTCGGTCGTGTCGAACAACTTCATCCGCAACACGGGCGACGACGGCCTCGCCATGTGGTCGGAGAAGACCGAGGACGCCAACAACACGTTCGATCACAACACCGTGCAGACGCCGGTCCTCGCGAACGGCATCGCTCTCTACGGCGGCACGGACAACACGGTCTCGAACAACCTCATCGCCGACCCGATCCGCGAGGGCAGTGGCATCCAGGTCGGGTCCCGCTTCGGCGCCGAGGCGTTCACCGGACACCTGTGGGTCACGAACAACACCACCGTCCGTGCCGGTACGTTCGAGCTGAACTGGAAGATCGGTCTGGGGGCCATCTGGTTCTACGCCCTGGAGAAGAACATCGACGCGGACATCGAGGTGGTCGGGGACAACTTCCTCGACAACACGTACAACGCGATCATGCTCGTCAGCGACTTCCCGGTGAAGGACCTGTACTCGATCACGAACGTCCACTTCAAGGACGTCAAGGTCGACGGCACGGGTACCTCGGTGGTGAGCGCTCGTGTGGCCGGTTCGGCGTCCTTCCAGAACGTCGACGCGCGCAATGTCGGTGCGGTCGGCGTCAACAACTGCGGGTCGTTCCACTTCACGCCCGCCGGCTCGGAGTTCTCGTTGACCGACCTCGGCGGCAACGACGGAGGTGGCACCACCGGCCCCTGGCTCGCCGCATGGGAACTTCCGAACACCATCACCTGCGACGACCGTCCGCCGGTCGTAGCACCGCCGGCGCCGTCCGCGTGGTGAAACCCAGCTAGCCCGAAAGAGGAAGCTCCGGGCGGGCGCTCGAGTGTAGAAACTCGGGCGCCCGCCCGGGCGCCGTTGCTTTGTGGGATCGGCGGACGTGTTGAACCCGCGCCGGGTCGGCGGTCAGATCGCTTGGGCGAGTTTGGTGCCGGTCCACTCGCGGGATGTCTGCAGCAGGGACAGCAGTCTGGTGGTTCGCCGCGATCGCCTCGGCGGCTTGATCGGCGAGTATTCGCAGGGTGCGTACCGTGACCTACTTTCTGACACCCACACGCTCGTCAGCTACGCACTTCGCTCCGAAATTTGCCTCGATGGCGCGCACAAAAACGTGCGTAGATGATGCAAAATTCCGATGGTCTATGCCTTGACGATGGGCGGCCTGCGTCATAGGTTGATGGGTGTCAATTAGTTAACTAACTAAACTTAGCTCTTGACCAGCGGAAACGAGCCTCAGATCGAGGTCTCTGGTCCGCGTGCGTCGGGCTGTCCGCCGCGCCTCACACCCCAGCCGGCTCCGGCCTACCCGCACGTGCCACGACGGGCACCCACCGCCGCCTGTCATGCGCTGTGCCGACCCCAGCAGCATCCAGACCGCGCAGGCCAGGCTGCGGAGCGGGCGCTCGCCGTTGGCCAGCGCCTCGGCCTCATCACCGACCGACCACCACCCCCTCCACCCCACCACCCGGTCCATCCCGGACGGACAGGGGAGCGGGTGCCTGAACCCGTTGCGCACCACCGATCAGGTCGACAGAAGGAGCGAAGAGCATTGGCAAGGATGACGATGACATGCCGGCTTCTGGTCGCGGGTACTGTCGCGCTGCTCACCGCCATCGGTCCGCCCGGGCCCCAGCTGGCCGCGGCCGCGGCCGGATCGTGGACCGGTACCTGGTCGGTGTCCCCGCAGAGCGGCGGCGCCTCGTTCAACCAGCAGACCCTGCGTCAGACCGTGCACACCAGCATCGGCGGCTCCGCGGCGCGGGTCCAACTGTCCAACGCGTTCGGCAGCCAGCCGCTGAGCGTAGCGGACGTACACATCGCGCAGCGCACCTCCGGATCGTCCATCGCGACCGCCACCGACCGCAGGGTCACCTTCGGCGGCTCGTCGTCGGTCACCATCGCGGCAGGGGCGACGGCCGTCAGCGACACCGTGGGCTTCCCCGTGGCGGCCCTCTCCGACGTGGCGGTCAGCATCTACCTGCCACAGCCGACCGGACCCGCGACGTACCACCAGACCGGTGAGCAGACCAACTACGTCGCCCCGGGCGACGTGAGCGCGAACGCGAGCCTATCCGGTGCCCAGACCACGGGCAGCTACTACTTCCTGGCCAACCTCGATGTGCAGAGCGGCTCCGCCGCGGGTGCGGTCGCCACGCTGGGGGCCTCGATCACCGACGGGGTCGCCTCGTCCTTTGACGCCAACCGACGGTGGCCGAACTACCTGGCCGGCCGCCTGGCCAGCGCCGGCCGTGCCGTCGGGGTGCTCAACCACGGCATCAGCGGTAACAGGCTGCTCGCCGACGGGGCCGGCCAGAGCGCGCTCAACCGCTTCAACCGGGACGTGCTCTCCCAGCCGGGCGTGCGCTGGGTGATCTTCTCCGACGACCCGATCAACGATCTCGGTTCCGGCAACCCGCGCCCCACCGGCGACCAGCTCGTCGCCGGCCTTCAGCAGCTCATCAACCGGGCCCACCAGAACGGAGTCCGGTTCATCTGCTCCACGCTGACCCCGTTCCAGGGCGCGTCCTACTGGACGCCGGACGGCGAGACCGGCCGGGACGCGTTCAACAGCTTCGTCCGCAGCGCCAACAGCGGCTGTGACGGGGTGGTCGACCAGGACACCGCCACCCACGATCCGGCCAATCCGACCAGGTACCTGCCGGCCTACGACAGTGGCGACCATCTGCATCCCAACGACGCGGGGATGCAGGCCATCGCGAACGCGGTCGACCTGAACCTGTTCGGTTCGGCGCCGGCGGTGCCGGTGGTGAGTCTGCGGGCGCATGCCGACGGTCGTTACGTCACGGCGGAGAACGCCGGCGCGAGTCCGTTGATCGCCAACCGCACGGCCATCGGTACCTGGGAGCAGTTCGACGAGATCGACGCCGGTAACGGAAACGTCGCGCTGCGCGCGCACGCCAACAGTCAGATCGTTAGCGCCGACAACGCCGGGGCCAGTCCGCTGATCGCCAACCGGGCCGCCGTGGGCGCCTGGGAGACGTTCCAGCTCATCCACAACCCCGATGGCAGCATCAGCCTCCGAGCGCTGGCCAACAACCAGTACGTCACCGCCGAGAACGCCGGCGCCCAACCACTCATCGCCAACCGCACCGCCATCGGCGCCTGGGAAGAGTTCGACCTCATCACCGATTAACGGCTCGGGTCGCGACCGGCTGTCTGCCCCGGTTGGCCGGGCCGGCAGCCGGACAGGCCCACAGTCTGGACCTCGCCGATGAGGGTGCAGAGCGAACCGCGCCCTGTGTCGCAGTTCGCGCCTCCATCGCCGATGGCCATCCACGGTAGACGCACCCCCGGTACGTCCGCGCGGACCTGTGCCGCAGCGTCTCACCCCCAGTCAGTAGGTCCAGTCCAGGAAAGGGGCACCATGGGTATCTCACGACGCTCGGTTATCGTCTCCACGCTCGCCACGGCAGGAGCCACGCTCGGCGGGGCGGCCGTCTACACCGCCCGGCCGAGTCTGGCCGCCAGCGCCCCGGGTGATGTGGTCGGGAAGGTCACCGTCGGGTATCAGGGCTGGTTCGCGTGCGCCGGTGACGGCGCCCCCATCAACGGGTGGTGGCACTGGAGCCAGAACTGGTCGCAGGCACCCTCACCGG
>JAOPWA010000655.1 GCA_025965915.1 Dactylosporangium sp.
CTCACTCGGCGCTCGGTGATCTCGTAGACCGCCTGCTGGGCCATGTCCACCAGGTCATCAGTCTCGCGGCCGGTGCCATAGCCGAGTTGCACGATGCGGGTGCCGGCCTCGATGAGCCGGCGCAGCACCGCGCGCTCACTGACGATCTTGGCGTAGTAGGCGGCGTTGGCCGCGGTGGGCACGCTCGCGATCAGCGTGTGGAGGTAAGCGGCGCCGCCGACGCGCGCCAGGTCGCCGGAGTCGTGCAGTGCGGCTGCGACGGTGATCGGATCGGCGGGCTCCCCGCGCCCATAAATGTCGAGGATCGCCTCGAAGATGGTCGCGTGGGCAGGCCGGTAGAAGTCGTTTGCGCGAAGGACCTCGACGACGTCGGCGATTGCGTCCTTGGACAGCAGCATCCCACCGAGGACACACTGCTCGGCCGCGACGTCCTGCGGCGGCGTGCGGTCGAACTGCCCGTCCCCGCCGGCCCGCGGCTCACTCCCACGCGGCTCGCCGCCGCGCCCATCCTGTGGGCGTGGTTCGGCTGTCCGCACGTCATCCGTGATCGACATGCTCTGCCTCCGTGCCCTGTTGCTGACCCGGTGACCCGGGGATCCCAGGAAACCGCAGGGGTACGACAGTTTCCGGGCGGTGCTGAGTGACCACCGTAGAAAGCAAAAGGGCTTTACCACAATTCGGGCAGTGGATAAGCCTTGGGACAACCTGTGGACGACTGACCGCCGTCAGTGGGCACAGCTGTGCAGAGGGTGGGGAAAACTCTGGGGACAAGATCTCGGCACCCACTCTGAGCTGGGGTAGTTAATTCAACAGCCTGTGGATGAGACAAACTTGGCGACGACACGCCGGACCGCACCGGGTATCGTCGCTGGCAAAAGGATCCACGAAAGCGGATTCCACTGCACGGGGAATGCAAACCGTCACAGAAGGGTCACTGTCCGGCTGTGGGCTACCGGGACAAGGGAGACAGGTCACGCGAAGGCCGAGACCGCCGACCGCCACGGGCCAACTGGTCGAGTGCGGCCGAATTCGGAGACGCCACGATTGACCGCCCCACCCCATTGAACGGCCGGCGCGATCGCGCCGCTCGGGGGAGCGAGCGCGTCGCGCGGCAGTCCGACAGTCCGACTCAGCGCATCCGTTCGGACGCAGCGGGTTGGGCGACCATCACTCCGGCCGAGGACCAGCTCGACGACGATTCCCGCGACGACCGCCGCTTCCTCGACGACGACCGCGACAGCCGCCGCTACCTCGACGACGACCGCGACACGCCGTCGCTGCACGACGACATCCCGCCCCGTGTCAGCCGGGCGACCAGCGACCGCGACGAGCCGCGAGGACGGCGCGGCCGCTACTCCGACGACGAAGCACCGCAGGCATCCGATTCCGGATCCTGGCGCGTTTACGACGACGAGCCCATCCGGTCCTATGACGCCGTATCCAAGCGGGTCTACGGCAGCGAGCCGGAGCCCGTCTACGACGAACCGCGTCGCTCCATCCGCAGCATCGAGGAGGGCCCCCGCCGCTCGCGGCGTGCGCTGGAGGAGTCTGCTCAGCGGACCCGTGACGACGAGCCTCGGCGCCTTCGCAGCGTCAACGATGACGACGAGCCCGCTGGGCGTCGGCGCGTCGACGAGGACGACCCCCTCGGACGTCCAGGCCTCTCAGACCTCGACTCCCCACGCGAGTGGAGCGTGTCCGAACCGCCCTCGCGTCACTACCGCGACGACTCCGACACTGGTCCCTGGCGCACCCGGCAGACGAGCGAGTTCGAGACGTGGCGCACCGAGAACGCCGACGCCCAGAGGTGGCGCAGCGAGACCGTCTCATGGCGCACTCGCGAGACCATTGACGTCGACACCGGGGACATCGGTCGCTTCGGCACCCGCGCGATCGGCTCCAGCGAGTCCGGTACCGGTGCCCACGCGAGGCACGCAGACTCGGCCGACCTGGAGACCTGGCGCAGCGAGACCGGCACGTGGCGCACCCGTGACACGGCGACCACCGGCTCCTGGCAGATGCCGCCCTCGACGGACGATGTCTCCCCTGCGGACGGAGATACCGGCGAGTGGCGCACCCGCACCACGCCGGAGACCGGTTCGTGGAGCCGGAGCCGTGGTCGGTGGGTCGTGGGCGCCGAGGACACGGGCGAGCAGGCCGCTTTCACGGTGCGACGCTACGACGACACCGGCGAGATCCCCAAGAACCTACTGCAGGCCGACGGCCGGATCCTCGACCACGACGAGTTCTACGAGTCCCGACCGCCTGGAGACAACAGCGGCGGGCGGCGCGGCGGGCGGCGCGCCGTCGATGATGAACGAGCCGATGATCAGGCCGGCGAACGATCCGAGGATTGGCTCAGGGGCCGGTCGGCCGGTCGGCCGGAGGATGAGCGACGGGACACCGCCGGATGGTCGCGGACCGGAACCCGCGGTGCACGACGGGCGCTGTCGTCCGGGTTCGTCGATGACGGTTACCGCGACGTTGACGAGGAGCCGGGCCGGCGCTCCAGGTACCCGCGCCATGACGACGACGCGCCGCGCTACCGGGCTGGCCGGCGCAGCGGGAGCGGACCGCGGACGGGCCGGCACGCCTCGGACGGGTATGACGACGTGGACGAGTGGCGTCCGACCCATGCCGTTGCCCGTCGGGCGTCGGTGTACGCCGGTCCCCGAGGCGTCACCGACAGTGTCATCACGCCCCGCGCCTCTATCGGCCGAAGTGAGTCGGTCCGAGTCGGACGCCGGCCGGCCGTCATGCCGAACGACGAGGACGAGGACGACGAGGTCGCGTACGGCTACGCCGGTGCCGGCCTTGCCTCGGTTACGTGGTTCGGCCTGCCGATCGGCGCGTTCCTGCTGTGGGCGGTGTTCCTGGGCGGGACCGCACGGGCCGACTGTGTGGTCGCGGGGGGGCAGCCCTGTCCCGCCCCGCGTGACGCGGCGTTCACCACGTTCGCCGCACACCTGCCGCAGGTCGGCGTCGCAATAGTGCTCAGTGTCGTCGTCGCCCTGCTGATCCGTCTGGTGTCACCGTTCTGGCGGCCAGCGACGGTTGGATTCGCCGCATCGGTGGTGGGAGCCGGCGTGACGACCGTTCTCTTCACGGTCCTCAACGGCGGGTGACCCGGGCGGGGAGACCTGTGCAGACGTAGAAGCGGGCGGCGCGTGAGCACGCACCGCCCGTTTCTACATTGTCGTTCGACCTACTTCGCAGCCACCACGGTCAGCGTGAACGCAGCCGAGACCTCCGGGTGCAGACGGATCTGCACCTTGTAGTCGCCGGTGGACTTGATGTGGCCGGGCAGCTCGAGGCGGCGCTTGTCCAGGTCGGGACCGCCGGCGCGCTTGACCGCAGCGGTGATCTCGGCCGGGGTGACCGAACCATAGAGCCTGCCGCCCTCGCCGGCGCGGACCGGCAGCTTGACCGACAGGTTATCCAGGCTCGCCTTGACCTCGTTGGCGTGGCCCAGGTCGCGGATCTCCCGGGCCGAACGGGCCCGCTTGATCACGTCGATCTGCTTCTCCGCGCCACGGCTCCACGGAATCGCGAATCCCTGCGGAAGCAGGTAGTTGCGTCCGTATCCGCCCTTGACCTCGACGATGTCGCCGGGGGTGCCGAGGCCGTTCACTTCCTGAGTAAGGATGATCTTCACGTCGACCCTCCTCAGCGCGCCGTCGTCGTGTAGGGCAGGAGCGCCATCTCGCGGGCGTTCTTGACCGCACGGGCGATCTGCCGCTGCTGCTGGGCGCTCACGCCCGTCACCCGCCGAGCGCGGATCTTGCCGCGGTCGGAGATGAACTTCCGCAGCAGCGCGGTGTCCTTGTAGTCGATGTAGGTGATGCTCTCCTTGTCGAGAGGATTCACCTTCTTCTTCGGCTTGCGCAGTGCCGCAGCCTTCGCCATTTTTCGTGCTCCAAATGCCATTAGAACGGGGGCTCTTCGTCGAAGGATGAGCCCGATCCGCCGCCGCTACCGCTACCGCTAGCGGTAGCGGTAGCGGGTGCGGCGCTGGCCCACGGGTCGTCGGCGAAGCTGCCGCCGCCGCCCTGGTTACCGCCGCCGCCACCACCACCGGAAGCGCCGAAGCCGCCACCGCCCGAGCTGCGCGACATCTTCTGCACCTTCGCCGTGGCGTACCGCAGCGAGGGGCCGATCTCGTCGACTTCCAGCTCCATGACCGTGCGCTTCTCGCCCTCGCGCGTCTCGTAGGACCGCTGGCGCAGCCGGCCGGTGACGATCACCCGGGCCCCGCGCTGCAAAGACTCAGCGACGTTCTCCGCCGCCTGACGCCAGATGTTGCACGCCAGGAAGAGCGGCTCGCCGTCCTTCCACTCGCCGGACGCCCGGTCAAGGGTGCGCGGGGTCGAGGCGACGCGGAACTTGGCCACCGCAGCACCCGAAGGGGTGAAGCGGAGCTCGGGGTCATCGGTCAGATTGCCGACGACCGTGATGATCGTTTCTCCTGCCATGGTCGCTCCTCGCGCGCATTCGGCTGTTCGGGCTCACCCTGTCACTGGGGTGTGACAGTTCGGGCCCGGAGCGTGATCGGGCTTGCCGGGAAAGGTCCTAGCGGACTTCCGGCCGAATGACCTTGGTGCGCAGCACGGACTCGTTGAGTCGCAGCTGACGGTCCAACTCGGCCACCGCCTGCGGATTCGCCTGCAAGTCGATGATCGCGTAGATGCCCTCGGTCTTCTTGTCGATCTCGTACGCGAGGCGCCGGCGGCCCCATACGTCGAGCTTCTCAACGGAGCCACCCGACGTCCGGATCACGTTGAGATACGTGTCGAGCGACGGGGCGACGGTGCGTTCCTCGAGACTGCCGTCGAGGATCACCATAATCTCGTAATGACGCAAGACTGCTCACCTCCTCTGGTCTGGCGGCCACGGTCCTTCCGTGGCAGGAGGTCGTGCGTCTGTTCACCGGCACTGAGGGCCGGTGAACCGGTCAAGGATAGCGGCTCGGCCGCCAGGAGTGGAACCGGGCCGCTACCGCAAGGTCAGCCGGCCCGAACGCCGACCGACCGCCTGAAAAGACCGCGGGGCGCCTCGTCCGCATTTCTAGGGTGGGACCTGGGGAGGAACGACCACACCAGCGAGCTAGGACAAGGGCCCCGCGGAGCCAATATGTTCCTTACGCGCAACGCGTTCGGATTGTACGTTTTGAGATAATAACTCGTGTCACCGCGATCGTCACGCCAACGGCACAGACGGCAGCGATCAGGGCTAGCAGGACCGACAGGTTCTCGCGCGGCGCATCCGACGCCAGCACGATCGGCTCGACGGCGACGGGGTTGCCGGGCTTCCCGGAGCCGGCCGGCGCACCACTGGTAGACGGGTGAACGGCCGCCGCTGACTGCGCGGGCGCAGGCGATGTGGTGGCGGCGGTTACGGATAGGCCCGGGCTCGGCCGGGCCTGTGACAGTGCGGCGTGGCCGGAGCTGCCGGAACGGGCCTTGGCCGTCGAGCTGGGTGTGGCCCCGGCCGCCGGGACGGTTGTCGACGGCACTGGCGGCGGCGGTGTCGGACTGCGATGCGGAGCCTGCGGGCCCGCACCCGTCACCGATACCGAGACCGACGAGAACTGCTGCAGCACGCCGGCCCCACAGGAGAAGCTCATCGAGACCGAGACCGGCCCGTAGTGGAAGACGACTGGTGCCGCCTGGTTCGGCCCGACCTGCACCAACGCCTGCCCGTTGACGCGCAGCGTCGCATTCTGGCCGAGCCGGTTGACAAACATGACCCGAGACTCCGCGGGGATGGTCAGCCGATCCTCGCTGGGCTCCGACCTGCACACAAGCATGCTCAGCACACTGCCGCCGGTAAAGCTCACCGTCTGGCCGCTGGCGTAGCCCTTTTCCTGGCCGTCCTTGGCGTACGCGGGGGCGCCGCCCAGAGCCGGGCCGGCGACGAACGCTGCCGCCACGATCACCATCGCCACGCCTACGGTCCTACGGTGTCCAGACAACGGCGCCATCCATATCTTTCGAGCGCACCGGGGACCGGTACTGCGTAGATCTTGGTTCTGGTCGACCGGTCTAACGACGCGTCCATAGCGGCGGTGACGCGGTGGCGATGTCGCGGGTTCGTCGTAGGCTCGCCGCATGCGTATCGGGGCACACCTCGACTCGACCGACCCGCTCGCCGCCGCGGCCGCGCGATCCGCCGATGTCGTCCAGTTCTTCCTGTCCGACCCACAGGGCTGGGCTACGCCCGAGCCCCGCTCGGACGCCTCTGACCTGCGTAACAGCGACATCGACGTGTTCGTTCACGCGCCTTACGTCATCAACGTGGCGACGCTCAACAACCGCATTCGCATTCCCAGCCGCAAGCTGCTCATGGCCCACGCCAGCGCGGCGGCCGAGATCGGCGCGCAGGGGTTGATCGTGCACGGTGGTCACGTCAACAAGGGCGACGACATAGCGAAAGGCTTCGACAACTGGCGCAAGACCTTCACGTACGCCGCGGAGTCGGGCGGTTTCGCTTCGCGGGTTCTCATCGAAAACACCGCCGGCGGCGACAACGCGTGTGCCCGTCGGTTCGACGCGCTCGCCCGACTCTGGGACGCGATCGGGGAGTACGAGGTCGGATTCTGCCTGGACACCTGCCATGCCCACGCCGGCGGCGAAGAACTGTTGGGCATTGTCGATCGGGTGAAGGCGATCACCGGCCGTATTGATCTTGTCCACGCCAACGACTCTCGAGATGCTTTCGAGTCGGGACGGGACAGACACACCAACCTCGGACAGGGCACGATCGACCCCGACCTTCTTGTAGCGGTGGTCCGTGCGGCCGGTTGCCCGGTCGTCGTGGAGACCCCCGGTGGCGTGGAGGGACAGGCGGCGGACATTGCGTTCCTGCGCGGACGGCTCTGACTTCCGGACGGCTCTGACTTGAGGCGGCGATGAACAGCGATCGTGACCCGACGAGGTCGGCGCCGGTAGGCACGCCCGAAGGGAACAAGGTGGACGGGGACGCGGAGACCGGAGCGGCCTCGGACGGGGTCGCCGACCACAAGGCGGGCAGCGAAGTCGCGGCCGGCAGTCCGTTGGCTGGGCAGAACGCAACCATTGCGCAGAGCGCGACCGCTGTGGAAGGCACGACCTCAGTGGAAAACGCGACCGCTGCGGAAAGCGCGACACCCGCCGAGGGCACGACGACCGCCGACCCGTGGGAAGCATTCGCGCCACCGCCGGGGCGGGCGCCGGGCCGGGTGGGGCGGTGGGCCGGGCGGGTGGGCCGGGTACTCGGCCACGAATGGACCGTCGCCAGTGTCCTGGGCCTCCTGCTCTCGGTGGCCATGACGTGGCCCTCGGCGCTGCACCCGAGCGACACCCTGCCCGAGGACCTCGGCGATCCGCCGCTGGTGGCGTGGATCCTGTCCTGGTCGGGTCACGCCGTCATCCACGACCCGACCAGGTTGTGGCACACCAACGCGTTCTTTCCCAACCGGTACAGCTTGGCGTTCACCGACACCCTGCTCGGATACCTTCCGGCCAACGTGATCGGCACCGGCTGGGTAGCGGCGGTCATCCGGTACAACGTGCTCTTCATCTTCGCGTTCGCGCTCGCGTCCGTCGGGGCGTACGCACTGGTCCGCCAGCTCGGCGCAGACCGTGTCGGCGCCACGGTCGCCGGTGTCGCCTACGCGTACGCACCGTGGCGCTACAGCCAATCTGGTCATCTGCATGTCATGTCCAGCGGCGGCATCGTGCTGGCGCTGGCGATGCTTGCGCGAGGCCACGGGCTGTCGCTGCGGGACGGCTACCGACGCGACCGGGTTCGTCCCGGCTGGATCCTCGCCGGCTGGCTGGTCGCCGCCTGGCAGATCACGATCGGTTTCGGGATCGGCATCGTCTTCGGGTACGTGCTGGGCGGCTGTGTGCTCGTCGGGGCGGTCGCCTGGCTGCTGCGGCGGTGGCGGCCGTCCCGCCGAGTGGTGATCTTCAACCTGCTCGGCGGCGCTGTATTCCTCGCCGTCACGGCGTTCATGATCTACCCCTACCTGCGGGTTCTCCAGACCTACGCGCACGTGCAGCGCACCATCGCGGAGCTGAAGGTGTTCTCCCCACCCCCGCGCGGCTTCCTCGTCGCCTCGCCGGAGTCGCTGCTGTGGGGCACGCTGCACACGACGGTCCGCGAGAGCCTGCCGTTCCCACCAGAGATGACGCTGCTGCCCGGCTTCACGCTGTACGGGCTGGCGCTCGCCGGCCTGTTCGTCTCGGCGTGGTCGGTGCGTGCCCGCATCCTGCTCGCGGCCGGCGTGGTGGTGACGCTGGTCTGTGCACTCGGCACCAACGGGCCGTTCCACGGCTGGGTCGGTTACGTGGCGCTCTATCACCTGCCCGGCTTCAACGCCCTGCGCACGCCGGGCCGGCTGATCGCCTGGACCACGCTGCTGCTCGGCATCCTCGCGGCCGGCGGCCTCACCGGGTTCGCCCGGCGCGGCGTCGAGGCGCGCGGTAACCGGGTTCCCGGTCGACCCGAAGCGCTGCTGCGCATCGCCGCGCTGATTCCACTGGCGCTGGTGGTGGCCGAGGGAGTCAACAAGATGCCGCATCCGGTGGTGCCCGCCCCGCCCGCCGGCTTCAGTCAGCTGCGGGGACCGTTGCTGGTGCTACCCGACGACGCGAACGCCGACGAGCTGTACATGCTGTGGAGCACCGAGAACTTCCCCACCATGGTCAATGGGCTGAGCGGCTATGCCCCCGTGCGCCAGGCCGAGCTGCGTGCCGCGGGGAGCACGTTTCCCGACCAGGCGAGCGTCGATCAGCTGCGCGCCGCGGGCGTACGCACGGTCGTGATCCTCCGTAACGAGGTCAACGACCCGAAGCAGCTCGCCGCCGAGGTCGACACCTTCGGCGTCAGCCGTGAGGAGCGCGGTGACCTGGTGATCTACACGCTCAACCCCTAGCGACGAAGCCGACCAGGACAGGCCCTGGTTCGGCGATCCCGTCAGGGAGTTGTCGGCGCCGTCTCGCTGCCGGCCGTCACGCTGCCGGCCGTCACGCGCTTCCGAGTCCGGCGTAGCCAGCCGGCGTCCGGGGCACCGTCGAACGCCCCGCCGTCGGGGTCATCGGCATACGTACGACGTACCGCGTCCTTTTCGGGCCGCAGGATGTCGCGCACCACGAATCCGATCATCGCGCATACCGTGCCCAGACGAAGGACGGACGCCAGCACGAAGACCCACTCCGGGAAGACAGCGCGGCCGGAGGCGTTCATCAGCTCGCCGTAGAACGCCGCGAAGTACGCGACCTCGGCGAACTGCCAGGCGAGGAACGCGCCCCAGCGCGGCCGGGCAAGAATCGCCAGCGGCAGCAGCCACAGCACGTACTGCTGCGACCACACCTTGCCGGTGACCAGGAACGCCGCCACGATCAGAAACGCGAGCTGCGCGAGACGCGGGCGCCGCGGAGCGCGGAGGGCGAGCACGAGGATGCCAGCGCAGGCGAGTACGAACAGCAGCAGGTACAGCGTGTTGAGCGTCCCGTGATCGGGCTGGTGGTCCAACCACTGGAACGGGGCCAGCCCGTACTGGTCCCCGCCGAGTGGGAAGTGCTCACCGACGTACCAGATCGTGCCCCAGTCGACGCCGCGGGTGCTGTTGAGCCGGAAGAACTCCCGCCACGAGCCGGGGTACAGCAGCGCGACCGGTGCGTTGACGGCCACCCAGGTGAGCAGCGCCGCGCTCACGGTGGTGACGAACTCCCGCGCCCGGCCGGTACGGACAGCGAGCACCAGGAGCGCGCCGGCCAGCAGCAACGGATAGAACTTCGCGGCCGTGGCGAGGCCGAGCATGAGCCCGGCGAGACCTGGTCGGCGCCTAGCCCACAAGTACAGGAAGAAAGAACTCAACGCTACGGCGAGCAGGTCCCAGTTGACGGTCGCGGAGACGAACAGCGCCGGCGACAGGGCGAACATGGCCGCATCCCACGGCCGTCGGCGGCGCAGCGCCAGGATCATCGCGACGGTGGCGACGCCGAGAGCGCCCAGCACGAGCGCATTGAGGTCGTAGAAGCGCTGGGCCTGGTTGATTCCGGGGTGGCTCGAGGCGTACGCGTGCACCGGTAGCCCGAGTACACCCATGAACGCGCCGGTGAGCACGGGGTATTCGACGGCGTGATCGACGTAGGGCAGCTTGCCCTCGGCCAGCCCCTCGGCGTAGTACAGCGCGAGCACGTCGGTGTAGCAGAAGTGCTTGTACTGCGGCAGGTCGGCACCCCACGCGCCGTCCCGGCACGGCGACTTCTGTACCCAGTGCAGCGACAGCATGAGGCAGGCCAGGGCCAGGACGATGCGCACCGGCGTCCAGAATCGGCTTCCGCCGAACGGCGAGCGAGGTGGGCGTACCGCGTGCTCACCGAGCGGACCACCGATAGCCTCCGAGAGGCCACGGACGACCGGGTCGGAGTGCGTCGGCTCGTCGACGCGGCCGCCCTCGTCCGCTCCGCCGGACTGGGCGGCCTCAGACTTGTCCGATGGGCGAGGACCGGGCTGCATCACCGCGTTCGTGCTCATGGTTGGCATCCTGCCCGATCCGGATGCTCTTCTGGCACGCCGGCACCTGTTCGCCGCTCGTCCCGGGACCCGGTGAGTACTGAGAACGGGCGAGGGCCCCGAGTGGACGTACCACTCGGGGCCCTCGCCACAGCTGAAGATCAGTGGCGTCTCGACGGGATGACGACGGGCGTGTCTGGGACGGGTGAGCCACCGCCCTGACCACCGTTGCCGGGCTGACCAGGCTGGCCGGGCTGACCAGGCTGGCCACCGGGCGGGCACAGCTGCGGGAACAGGCACGCCAGGCCGCCGGGCTGCCCGGCGTTCGGGTCGGCGGGCGGGTTAGCAGCCGCCGGCGGCTGGGAGTCGCCGCGGTTGACGTCGCCGGTGTCTTTCTTGCCGAGGAACGTCGTCTTGGGCATCGTCGCCGTCGCGACGTCCATGTACTTCTTCCAGACCGGTCCGGGCCCGGTCGAACCGAACATCGGAGCGCCGTTGATCTTGACGGCGGCGCTGTCGCCCTCCTTGGCACCCACCCACACCGCGGTCGCCAGACCGTAGAACTGCGGCTTCTTGCTCAGGTCGGGGGCGACGTAGCCGACCATCCACGCGTTGGAGTTCCCGTTGTTCTTCGTGTCCGAACTCGTCGAGGCAGCCTGCCAGGTGCCGGTCTTGGCCGCCGCCTGCCGGCCACCGGCCAACTGGAGCCCCTTGCCCGTACCGTGGTCGAGCACCTTCTGCAGCGCGAACGACTCGTCGTCGGCCATCTCCTGCTTGAAGCCCGGAATCTGGGTCGCCTTGAACGCCTCCGAGTGGACCGTGGCGGCACCCTTGTACACCTTCGAGACGAAGTGCACGGGGGCCCGGGCACCGCGCGCGGCGATGGTCGCGACGCCGTTGGCGTGATCGAGCACGGTGATGGCGTACTGACCGATGCCGAGTTCGGGGCTGAACGTCGGGGTCTGCGTGTCCAGGTCGTACCGGATGGAGTCGGCGCCGTCCAGGTTCCAGATGTGCCGGATCCCCGCCTGCTTGGCGAAGTCGAGCACCTTGGCGGCACCGATACTGCTGGTCAGCGAGTAGAACGGAACGTTGAGCGACTCCTCGGTCGCCTCCAGCAGGGTGCAGTGCGTATCGCCGCCCGCGCAGCTCGTCTTACCCTCGGCGTTCACGACGGGAGTCTTGCGTTCCGGGAACTTCTTGGGCGACGTTCCGTCCCAGTACGAGTTGAGGGAGACGCCGTCCTTCAGCGCCGCGCCGACCGTGTAGATCTTGAACGATGACGCCGGGAAGTGGCGGCCGAAGCCCTGGAGCCGGTCCAGGTCGCACTTTGGTTCGTCCGTCCCGCACTTGCTGAGCACCGGGTCGCGCCACACACCGGCCAGGTCCTTGTCCCCACCGTTGGGGCCGCCGTAGTAGGCCTTGACCCGGCCGCTGTACGGCTCGACCGACACCATCGCACCGACCGCGTTGGGCTGACCGAACAGCGGGGATTCCTTCGTCTGACCGCTGGCGTACTTCTCGGCCGCGGCCTGCATGGTGGGGTCGATCGTCGTGACGATGCGGTATCCACCGGTCTTGAGGTCGGGGAACAGCGGGTTCCCCTTCGGGTCCTTGAGGTGGTAGAGCTCGTCCATGACGTTGTGAAGAACGTTCCCGGTCGGCTTGTCCAGTCCCCACTGCGCCTGGAACGCCGGGTCCTTCGGGTCGTACTTCTTCATCGCCGGGTACTTCAGGGTCGCCGCCTGGGCCGGCGTGATGAACTTCATCTGGACCATGTTCGGCTTGATGTAGTTGTCGAACCGGTCGAGCGCGACCTGGGGATTGACGGTGCCGTCGTAGAAACTGAGGCCCTGTGGACCCCCTGCCGGGTTCCTGATCATCGCGCCGAGGGCCATGCCCTCGGCGACGTTCAGTTCCTTGGCGTGCTTGCTGAAGTACGCCTCGGCCGCCGCCTCGATGCCGTAGGACTCCCGGCCGAAGTAGACGCTGTTCAGGTAGGCGGTGAGAATCTGGTCCTTGCTGTACTGCTTGTTGAGCTTCATCGCCAGCACCGCTTCCCGCAGTTTCCGGGAGTAGGTGATTCCCTTGAGGTCGGCGATTTCACGGGCGTACTGCTGGGTGATCGTCGAGGCGCCCTGGCGCTGTCCACCGGTCATGTTGTTCCACGCCGCGCGCATGATGCCGGTGTACGAGATGCCCTGGTCGTTGTAGAAGTCCTTGTTTTCGGTAGCCACGACCGCGTTCTTGATGTCTGTCGGAATCTGGTCGCTCGGGATGATCGTGCGGTTCTGGTTGCCGATCTTCGCCATCTGGGTCTTGTTGTCGGCGTAGAAGATCGTCGTGGCCTGGTCGCGCTGTGGCAGGTCCTGCGGTAGTGCGACGGCGTCGTAGAAGAACGCCCCACCGACAACCGTGCCCCCGGCGATCATGATCAGCAGGGCGAACGAGCTGAGGATCCAGTTGCGCCGGCGGGCCCGCTTGGCCCGGGCGGCTGCGGCAGCGGACAGCTTGCCCTTCGGCGGTCGCTGGGCCGGGCCACGGTTCTCGATCACATCCGAGCCCAGGGCCGACCCCGAGCCGTTCGGCGACCCGGCGCTCACGCCCGCGCTTCCGACAGCGGCACGACCGGTCGCACCGCCCTGCGCGGGCACCCGCGCCCGGCCGGCGCCGCCATCAGGGCCCGGAACACCGGCACGTCCCACCGAGGCACGACCGACCCCGGCACCACCAACGGACGCGCGGCCCACGGGGGCGCGGCCGGCGGGAGGAACGCCCGGGCCGCCCGTCACGGGCACACCGCCCATGGGGATCCCGCCGGACGAGCCCGGAACCTGGGCCCGTCCTCGCCGGGGGCTATTCGGGTCACCGTCGTTCATGCGTCCCACCTTGCCGGTCGTGATACTGACACCGCTGCCACCATCAGAATGCCGTGAGCTGCGCCACCTACCGAGGAAACGACACGCTCCCGTACGGATGGCGTTGCCTGTACATCAGGGGTGAGGGCGTCCCCATAAGGGACAAGAATAGATAGTGCTCGATTTGTCGGACCTGTGATGCGAACTCCGCTCCGACGCGGCGAGCAGGGCCCGCGGTCGGGATGGCGAGCTCGCTTCACTCGCCGCCCCCCGGTCGTAGCCGGGTACGCGGCCGTCCACCCGTACGAGCCGATCCGACCGGCGCGTTGGCGCCCACCGCGTCGGCCACCCCGGTCGGCACCTCGATCCCGTCGAAGCCCAGGAGGTATTGCTCGACGAGGTGGTTCCAGCCACAACCGCGACACACCTCTACGACGTACACCTGAAACTCACGGAACGTCATCGCCAGGACCGACAGTTCCGTCTTGCGGCGGGCCTGTCCGGCGGACTGCTTGAGCTCGTCGCCGTAGATGTAGTGGACATGAGTGAGGTTCTCGTGGCGGCAGACGGGACAGCGGTCCTCGGTCGGCTCACCGTGAAACTTGGCCGCGCTCTTGAGGTAGGGCGAGGCGTCGCACACCTCATGGGTGCCGACCCGCCCGGAATAGAGATCCCGCAGCAGAGCGCGTCGCCGAAGCGAGTAGTCGACGACCTGGCGCTGCGTACGCATGGGCCCGAGGGTACGCGGTCCCGCGCCGGTCGGCGACAACGGTCACACATAGTGATCAGTGAGCGACACGGAGCCGAAGTGTTCAATCGCGAGTTGCTATCCGCGCGACCTGCGCCTAACGTGCGATGTATCGGCTCGATACATCGAGACGGTGTCCGCCCGGGGGACAGGTCGTGAATGGAGGCGACGGTGCTCGAGTTTGCCATCCTCGGCCTCCTGCACGAGTCGGCTATGCACGGATACGAGTTGCGCAAGCAGCTCACGACCAAACTCGGCGCGTTCCGGGCGGCCATCAGCTATGGCTCGCTGTATCCGACCCTCCGTCGGCTGCAGACCGCCGGCTGGATCACCGAAGAGTCGGTGGCACCCGCCGCTGACGCACCGCTGTTGACCAACCGGCGTAGCCGGGTGGTTTACAAGATCACTGCAGAGGGCAAGGAGCGCTTCCAGGAGCTGCTCGGCAGCCTGGGTCCCGAGACTTTCGACGACCCGGGTTTCGGCGTGCACTTCGCGTTCTTCGCCCGCACCGACCAGGCGACCCGGTTACGCATCCTCGAGGGACGTCGCCGCCGGGTCGAAGAGCGTCGCGAAGGCCTGCGAGACGTGCTCTCGCGCGCGGCCGAGCGGCTCGACGCCTACACGCTGGAGCTGCAACGCCACGGCCTGGACGGCTGCGAGCGTGAGGTCCGCTGGCTGGAGGAGCTCATCGCACATGAGCGCTCTGGTCGACCCCCCCAGATAACAGACCCTTCAAACCCGCCTCCGGACCCGCCGGAGCGATAAGCCAGAAGTGAGGAGGCACTCGCGATGGGCTCCGTCCGCGTTGCCATCGTCGGTGTCGGTAACTGCGCCTCGTCCCTGGTCCAGGGCGTGGAGTACTACCGCAAAGCCGATCCCGGAGACCGCGTCCCGGGTCTGATGCACGTCACCTTCGGCGACTACCACGTCTCCGATCTCGAGTTTGTGGCTGCTTTCGACGTGGACGCGAAGAAGGTCGGGCGTGACCTGGCCGAGGCGATCGTCGCCAGCGAGAACAACACGATCAAGCTGGCCGACGTACCGCCGACCGGCGTAACCGTCCAGCGTGGACCGACCTACGACGGTCTCGGCGAGTACTACCGGGAGACGGTCGAGGAGTCCGACGAGACCGCTGTCGACGTGGCCGCGGCGCTGCGCGAGGCGCGCGTCGACGTCGTCGTCAGCTACCTGCCGGTCGGCTCGGAGGCGGCGGACAAGTTCTACGCCCAGGCTGCGATCGACGCCGGGTGCGCCTTCGTCAACGCGCTGCCGGTGTTCATCGCGTCCGACCCGGTGTGGGCCAAGAAGTTCGAGGACGCCGGGCTGCCGATCGTCGGCGACGACATCAAGAGTCAGGTCGGTGCGACAATCGTGCACCGCGCGCTCGCGAAGCTGTTCGAGGACCGGGGCGTTGAGTTGCTGCGCACGTACCAGCTCAACTTCGGCGGCAACATGGACTTCATGAACATGCTCGAGCGCAAGCGCCTGGTCTCGAAGAAGATCTCGAAGACGCAGTCGGTGACCTCGCAGATCCCGCACGAGATGGAGAAGGCGTCCGTCCACATCGGCCCTTCCGACTACGTGCCGTGGCTCGACGACCGCAAGTGGGCCTACATCCGGCTGGAGGGCAGGGCGTTCGGCGACGCGCCGCTCAACGCCGAGCTCAAGCTCGAGGTGTGGGACTCGCCCAACTCGGCCGGCGTCATCATCGACGCGGTGCGGGCGGCGAAGATCGCCAAGGACCGCGGTATCGGTGGCCCGATCATGTCCGCGTCGAGCTACTTCATGAAGTCGCCGCCGGTGCAGTACTCCGACCACGACGCGCACGAGGCCGTGGAGAAGTTCATCCGCGGCGAGGTCGAGCGCTGACCGTAGGTTTCACGGGAAACGGCGGTGGGGAAACCCGCCGCCGTTTCGTGGTTTCAGGGGGCGAAGTCGCGCTCCACGCGTACCCGCGCCTCCAACTCCAGCAGCCGCCGCTTGTGCGGCAGTCCGCCACCGAAGCCGACCAGCTTCCCACCTGCGCCCACCACCCGGTGACATGGCAGCAAAACCGGAAGCCGGTTGCGGTTGCACGCCATACCGACGGCCCTTGCCGCCAGAGGGTCACCCACGGCGGCCGCGATCTGACCGTACGTACGCATCTCCCCGTAGGGAATCGCCTCCAGGGCGGTCCACACCGCCCGTTCGAACTCTGAACCGCCGGTATCGGCCAGCGGCAGTTCGAAAGCCGTCCGCCGGCCCGCGAAGTACTCATCCAGCTGCGCACCCGCCCCGGCCAGGAGTGTGTCGTCAGCGCGGGCGGGCTGCCCCTCGTACCGCCCGAAACGGACCCGGCAGATCGCCGCGCCGTCCGTGGCGACCGACAGGTCACCCACCAGCGTCGAGAAGATCATCCAGCGCACATATCCAGTGTGGCGCGGCGGATCTGACCTCGGAAGGCCGGGTGGGTCGCGCCTGCACCGACGGCAACGGCGGGTCAGCCGGAAGGCAGGCCCCCACTGTTGCGATGGGAGCGCTTGTTGACACCGGGGGGTGCCCCGCCGTTTGACAGGGGTCCATCGGGGCGAGCGACACGTACGCTCGAAAGGTGCCAGCCACCGCCAGCCCTGTGCTGGACACCACGACGAACACGCGCAACCTACGCGCGATACTCGCGACGCGCGGGTTTCGGCGGCTGCTGGGAGTGCGGGTGATCAGCCAGATCGCCGACGGCTGGTTTCAGGCGGCTCTCGCCGGGAGCGTGCTGTTCAACCCCGAGAAGCGCACCAGCCCGATACAGATCGCGATCGGGTTCGCGGTCCTCCTGCTGCCGTACTCGCTGATCGGCCCGTACATCGGGGTATTCCTTGACCGCTGGAGCCGGCGCTCGATCATCGTCGTCGCCAACCTGCTGCGTGCCCTGCTCGTGCTGCCAACGATCGTGTTCATCTGGTACGGCACGGAGAACGCCGCGTTCGTCGCGCTGGCCTTCCTCATCATCGGGTTGAACCGGTTCTTCCTGGCCGGACTGTCCGCGGCCATCCCGCACGTCGTCGACGACCGCCGACTGGTCACGGCGAACGCGGTCAGCGGCACGCTCGGCTCGATCTGTTTCTCGCTCGGCCTGGGTAGCGCGGTGATCCTGGTGAAGACGGCGCTGTCGGTGACGCTGCACGGGTACGCACTGCTCGCCGCGCTGGCGCCGATCGGATACCTGGCCGCGGCGTTACTCGCACGCTTGTCGTTTGGCCGGGGTCAGTTGGGGCCGGACGCCCGCGAGCGTAGCAGCGACACGCTCGGCGCCGCGATGATCAGCACGGCCCGGGGCATGGTCGACGGAGTTCGCCACCTCGCCAGCCGGCGCGGTGCGGCGTACGCGGTGTTGGCGCAGTCGGCCTTCCGGGCGTTGTACGGGGTGCTCGCACTCGCGGTACTTCTGCTGCACCGGCAGTACTTCCACCACTCCAAAGACCTGAGCGGTTCGATCAGCGGTCTCGGCCTGGTGTTCGTCGCGGGTGGTGCGGGCGTGCTCATCGCGGCCTTCCTCACGCCGCCGGTAACTCGGCGGATCGGCGCGTGGCGCTGGATCGCCTGTTTGCTGGCTGGTACCGCGGTGGCGGTCGTGGCGTTCGGCCTGCCGTTCAACCCGGGACTGCTCGTCGTCGCGGTGCTCTTCATAAACATCGCCGCGCAGGGCATCAAGATCGTGGTCGACACCGCCCTGCAGCACGAGTGCGACGACGCATACCGGGGCCGGGTCTTCAGCATCAATGACACCGCGTTCAACCTGTGCTTCGTCGTTGGTCTGTTCGTCGCCGCGCTGGTGCTTCCAGCCGACGGGCACTCGGCGGCCGCGCTGCTGGTGGTGGGATTCGGGTACGCGCTGGTCATGGTCTGGTACGCGGTCGCGGGAGGTCGCTGGGCGCGCCGGATCGGCGACGACATCGCCGGCATACCGCTGGCCCGAGCCCGCATCGAGCGCGCCTCCTGACCTACCTTCGGCGGCGAGTGCCGGGGTGTCGCGGTTTTCTCAAGACGGATAAATCCGATTTGGGTAATCTGCTGGCATGCCAAAGGCCAACCGTGCCGCCTCCACCCGTTCGACCCGCCGCGGCTCGGCGCGCTGGGGACTGACCGCCGTCGTCGTGGCGCTGCTGCTGGTCGCGGGGGCCGGCACTGCTTTCGCCCTGACCCGTCACCGGACGGATCAGCCGAAGCTCGCCGCGCCCACGCCTACGACCGCTGCGACCTCCCCCGCACCGGGCGAAGCCGACGGAATCGACCCGAGCGCGGGAACCGACTCGAAGGCGAAACCGAGTCCCAGCGGAGCCGGCAGCCCCGCTGTGACAGCACAGTGCGGGTACCAAGCGACGTCTGAACGGGCTGCCGGACAGCCCGCCGTCACCATGCCGAACCCCCGCCCCAAGCTGGCCGCCCACACGCACGTCGTACTGACCACCAACTACGGCGTGATCCAGGCCGACCTGCCCGCTGGCGCCGCCCCCTGCACCGTCAACTCGTTTCTGACCCTCGCTCGCAGCGGTTACTTCACCGGTACCCAGTGCCACCGGCTCACCACCGAGGCCCTCTACGTACTGCAGTGCGGCGACCCCAGCGCCACCGGTCAGGGCGGCCCCGGCTATCAGTTCGACGACGAGAACCTGCCCACCGCCAGCAAGCCGGCCTACCCTCGCGGCACGCTCGCCATGGCGAACGCCGGCCCGGGCACCAACGGCAGCCAGTTCTTCCTGGTGTACAGGGACAGCGCGATCGACCCGAACTACAGCGTCTTCGGCAAGATCACGGCAGGGCTGGACGTCCTCGACAGGATCGCGGCAGCCGGCTCCGACAACTCCAACGGGCCGGGCGACGGCCACCCCAAGCTGGAAGTGACGATCAGCCGGGTGGGGTGACCCCCCGCTCGGCTGCCCATCGCAGCAACTCCGCGATCGCGTCGTCGTGCTCCAGTGGGCCCCGCTCCAGCCTCAACTCCTTGAGATGACGCCATGCCTGACCCACCAGCGGCCCCGGCGGGACACCCAGGAGCTCCATGATCGCGTTTCCGTCCAGATCCGGGCGTACCTTCGCCAGATCCTCCGCGGCCCGCAGGCGCTCGATGCGCTCTTCCAGCGCGTCGTAGTCGGCGGCCAGCGCCACGGCCTTGCGCCGGTTGCGGGTGGTGCAGTCACTGCGCGTCAGCTTGTGTAGCCGTGGGAGCAGGTCACCGGCGTCGGTGATGTAGCGGCGCACCGCCGAGTCGGTCCACTCGCCCCGCCCGTACCCGTAGAAACGCAGGTGCAGCGCGACCAGGTCGGCAACGTCGTTGATGACGTCCTTGGAAAAGCGCAGCGCCTTCATCCGCTGCCTGGTCAGACGCGCACCCACCACCTCGTGGTGGTGGAAGCTGACCCGCCCGTCCAGCCCGACCGACTTGGTGGCCGGCTTGCCGACGTCATGCATGAGGGCGGCCATGCGCAGCACGAAGTCCGGCCCGCCCTCCTCCAGGTTCACGGCATTACGAATGACGGTGAGCGTGTGCTCGTACACGTCCTTGTGCTGTGCGTGCTCGTCGATCTCCAACCGCAGCCCCGACAACTCCGGCAGGAACTGCTCGGCGAGGCCGGTGTCGACGAGCAGTCGCAGCCCGGCGACCGGGTCGGCGCCGGTCAGCAGCTTGGTGAACTCGTCCCGGACCCGCTCGGCGGTGATTCGGGCCAGGTCGGGGGCCATCGCGGTCATCGCGGTCACGACCTCGGGCGCGACGGTGAACTGCAACTGCGCCGCGAACCGCGCCGCCCGCAGCATCCGCAACGGGTCGTCTGCGAAGGACTCCTGCGGCGTACCGGGGGTGCGCAGCGTCTTCGCCGCCAGATCCGCCAGGCCACCGTACGGATCGGTGAACCGGTGGTCGGGCACCGACACAGCCATCGCGTTGACAGCGAAGTCGCGGCGCCGGAGGTCGTCGAGCAGATTCGTGCCGTACCGCACGATCGGGTTACGGGTCACCCGGTCGTAGGCCTCGGCCCGGAACGTGGTGATCTCCAACCGCAGCCCCCGCCGGGCGGCGCCGATCGTGCCGAACTCGATTCCGGTCGTCCAGATCGCCTCCGCCCAGCCCTGGAGCAACCCTTGGGTCTCCTCGGGAAGGGCGGTGGTGGCGAAGTCGAGGTCGTCGCCGAGACGGCCGAGCAGCGCGTCACGCACCGAACCACCGACGAGATGCAGTTCGTGGCCGGCGTCGGCGAAGCGCCGCCCCAGTTCGTCGGCGACGGGCGAGACGCGCATCAGTTCAGCGACCGCGCGGCGCTGTGCGTCGGTGAGTTCACGGGTGACGGACGGCTCCCGGCTGTCGCCGGTCGTGGCGCTCGGGCGGGCGGCGGAGGACGTGTTCGACATGGGATGGCAAGCCTATCGGGCACCGCGGTCCGGGTACCGGCCATATCCCCGCCAGCCCTTCACGTACACCTGACGATCATGGGCTCGGATGAGCTCATGGTGGTGGGGCACTACTCTTCTGAGACATGACCGGCCGGGCCGACTATGGCAACGCGCGATCGTTCGACCCTGACGCGACCGTCGCGCTCCCGGTCGTGACTCCCAACGCCCAGACCAGGGACGCTCGTCCGGTCGGCTACGAGTCACAACCGACCATGCTCCTACCGACCGTGACCACGCCCGGCCCCGGTGGACCGGGTCTTGGCCCGGGCGAAGCGCCGGCGGACGACGGCACGGGGTCGGTGGCGCGCCACAGTGCCACGATGGCGGTCGGCAGCATCGTGAGCCGGGTGACCGGCTTCCTGCGTACCGCCACGATTGGCGCGGCGATCGGCGCCGCCGCCGTGTCGGACGACTACAACCTCGCCAACACCCTGCCCAACATGGTGTACGAGTTGCTACTCGGCGGCGTGCTGGCCAGTGTGATCGTGCCGCTGCTGGTCCGGGCCCGCACCACCGATCCCGACCGCGGCGAGGCGTACACCCAGCGCCTGCTCACCCTCGCCACGGTGTTCCTGGCCGCGGCCACGGTCGTCGCCGTCGCCGTCGCGCCACTGCTCACCGCCGTGATGGCCAGCCGCGCGCCGGCCACCGACCAACATCTGATCACGGTGCTGGCCTACCTGCTCCTTCCGGAGATCTTCTTCTACGGGGTGGCCGCACTTCTCGCGGCCATCCTCAACACCCGCGGCCACTTCGCGGCGCCCATGTGGACACCGATCCTCAACAACATCGTCGTGATCGGAACTGCGGCGACGTTCATGCTCCTGCCGGCTGCGCCGGGCCGCCTCACCGCCCGGTCGATCACCACGACGCAGATCCTCGTACTCGGTGTGGGTACGACGCTGGGCATCGTCGTCCAGGCCGGCGGCCTGATCCCCGCCCTGCGAAAGGTCGGCTTCCGCTGGAAGTGGCGCTGGGACTTCCGGCAGTTGCACCTGAGTGAGCTTGCTCGCATCGGTGGCTGGATGCTCGGGTACGTACTGGTCAGCCAGGTCGGGGTCATCGTCGTACTCAAGCTCGCCAAACTTGCGGCGAAGGACGGCAACGCGGCGGGCCCGGCCATCTACCTCAACTCGTTCCTCATCTTCGCCATGGCCCACGGCATCGTCGCGGTGTCGATCATGACGGCGCTGATGCCGCGGATGTCGGCCGCCGCGGCCGAGCGGCGGTACGCGGACGTCGTGGACCAACTGTCGCTGGGTACCCGGCTGTCCAGCGTGATCCTGGTACCGGCTACCGCGGCGTACGTGGTGCTGGGCCGGCCCCTTGGCGTGACGCTGTTCGAGTGGGGGGAGTACACGCACTCCCAGGCCGTCGACACCGGCTGGCTCATCGCCGTCGCCGGGCTCGGCCTGGTGCCGTTCGCGATCAGTCAACTCCAGCTCGGCGTGTTCTACGCGCTGCCCGACACCAAGACCCCCGCCCTGCTCAACGTGCCGGTCGTGGCCCTGCGGATCGGCGTGCAGGTGCTCGCGTACCTCCTGCTGTCCGCGTCCTGGGTCGCCGCCGGCCTGATGTTCGGCAACGCCGTCTCGTTCACGTTCGCGGTCGCCCTCGGGTACTGGCTGCTACGCAGGCGCATCGGTCGGCTCGGCCTGACCCGGGTGTTGGCGACGCTCAGCCGGCTCGCCCTGGCCGCGGCCCTTGCAGCGGTACCGGCGGCGCTCTCGGTGTACGGCGTCGACGCGGTGCTGGGCGACGGCAAGGTCGGCAGCCTGGTGCAGGTGGTCATAGGCGGCGTCGTCCTGCTCGTCGGTTACGTGGCCGCCGCCGCGGCACTGCGCGTCCCGGAAGTCACCGAGCTGGGCGGCATGTTGCGTACGCGCCTTGGTCGTTGAACCGACTGCTGTCGCGTTTCGTACGCTTCAAAGGATCCTCAAAACACGCAGCACCACGACCAGCGTCGCGGTGTGGTTTCAAACCGGTGATCCGCAAGCCATTCGCCCACTTTGTCCGCCGGGGAACGACGATGGGATATCCGGTAGCTGGCAGCGGCCGGGTAAGGTCGGTCCCGATGGTCGCCGCGAACGCCTAGGCTTGTGTGCGAACCGTCGGCGCGCCGCACGCCGACCAGAGGGAGGACGGGTGACCCAGAACGGCGAAGGTCAGGAGGCGCCCGGGGCGGCCCCTCAGGTGCTGACCTTCGGCGCCCCGACCGTAGGAGAGGTGCTCGCCGAGCGGTACCAGCTCAAGGAGCACATCAACGACGACTCACTCGGCCGGCAGATGTGGCGCGGAGTGGACGTGATCCTGCGCCGGCCGGTCGCCATCGTGCTGCGCTATCCCGGCGGCGACTCCGCTGGCGAAATGCTGTCCGCAGCGGTTGCCTCGAGTCGCATCGTGCACCCCCATCTGGTCGGCGTCTATGACGCGATCGACGAGGACGACCGGGCGTACATCGTCCGCGAGTGGGTCGATGGTTCCGCCCTGCGCGAGCTGGTCGTCGGCGGCCCACTCGATCCCGACCGCGCCGCCAGCATCGCGTACGCCGTCGCCGACGCCATCGCGGCGATCCACGCCACGGGAATGGCCCACGGCAACATCCACCCCGGCACCGTGCTCATCGCCGGTGATGGCCGGGTCGTGCTCACCGACGCGCGGGCCGACGAGGCAACCACACCGGAAGCAGACCTGCGCGCGATCGGTGCCGTGCTCTACTGCGCCCTGACCGGCTACTGGCCGCACGCCGAGGCCGGGCCCACCCCCGTTCCGGACGCCATCCGTGACAACGAGGGCAACCTGGCCGCACCGCGGCAGGTGCGCGGAGGGGTGCCGTCCCACCTCGACCAACTGACGACGGACCTGCTCAACCCGGCACTTCCCATGCCCACAGCCGACGTTCTCGTGCGAGAGCTGAGCCGCTTCGAGCAGGAGAGCGGCCACCCGCTCTTCGCCGGTGAAGATTCGGCCTTCCACGGGTTCGACTCCGCTTCCGGCGCCACGGGGGTCACCCGCCCCACCAACCGTAAGATCGTGGTCGGGATCGCCGGCCTGGTCGTGATCGCACTTGCCGGTGTGTTCGGCGCCACCCAGGTGCTCTCGGACCGCGGGCAACCCGTCCCTCGGAACGGGAACGGAAGCACCTCGGCCTCGGCCGGAGCCCGTTCAGGTCCGATCACCGATCTGAAGCTCGGCCCCGACCAGGTGCATATCCTCGACGACGTCAAGGGCAAGCACAACGAGCTGGACACCGACGTCAAGAAGACCGTCGACGGTGATCTCTCCACTGTCTGGCGCACCGATCAGTACCAGAACGACGCGCACTTCGGCACCCTGAAGTCCGGGATGGGTCTCCTCCTCGACCTGGGCAGCGAAAAGCGGGTGGCCTCCGTGAAGGTGCAGCTGGCGACGCCGGGTGCGACGTTGGAGCTGCGGGCCGGCTCGGCCGCCCTGAGCGACACCGGCACGGGCACCTATGCGCTCGCGACCACCGACGGCGGCGTCTTCAAGGTCAACGGTACCGACTTCGCGCTGGTGGGCGAGGTTAAGCAGGATGCGGGCACGACCGTCGTCCTGCCCGGCCCGCCTGACTCGGCGGTCCGATACCTCGCCGTCTGGATCACGAAGTTGCCGCAGATCGGGTCGGGGAAGTATCAGGTGGGCATCCAGGAAGTCACGGTCTCCGTACAGTGACCATCGGGTTCGCTGCCGACCGGTAGGGTTCAGTCCGTGGTGGGTGGCGGGACCGACGCGCGCGACCCGCGCGATGATGCGGCGCTGATGCACGCCCACGCCACCGGAGACCCCGACGCCTTCACCGAGGTTGTCCGCCGTCACCGCGACCGCCTGTGGGCCGTCGCCCTGCGAACCGTCGGCGATCGCGAGGAGGCCGCGGACGCCCTGCAGGACGCGCTCCTGTCGGCCTACCGGGCAGCTGACCGGTTCCGCGGCGACGCCGCGGTGACCACCTGGCTGCACCGCATCGTGGTCAACTCGTGCCTGGACCGGCTGCGCCGGCGTCAAGCCCGGCCGACTGTGCCGCTGCCCGAAGTTGACCGGACCGTGGCTCCGGCGGTTGACCGGGACACCGCACTGGTCGTTCACGCGGCGCTCGCCCAGCTGCCGCCCGACCAGCGCGCCGCACTGGTCCTGGTCGACCTGCAGGGATATCCGGTGGCCGACGCGGCCCGCGTCCTCGGGGTCGCCGAGGGCACCATCAAGAGCCGGTGCGCCCGTGGCCGGGCCCGATTGGCCATCCTGCTCGGCCACCTGCGCGCCCCGGAGCCCGCAGGCGAGCGGAACCCGGTGGTCCACGGTGACGTCCCATCACGGACCGGTAACGCGTCCGGCACCACTCGAGTGGGGAAGGAGGGTGGCAAGTGACCGGTGACGTCGATCTCGACCGGCTCGCCGACTACATCGGTGGAGCGCTGGACGGCACGCCTGATGAGGCCGCCGTCGCCCAACTCGTCGCCACCGACCCGCAGTGGACACGGACGCATGCCGCTCTCGTGACCGCTGACGCGTTCGTACGCGCTGACCTCGCGGTGCTGGCCGGTGAGCCGGAACCGATGCCCGACGAGGTGCTGGTACGTCTGAGTACGGCGTTGGCAGCCGAGCCGCCACTGCCCGGGACTGCGGCCGCGGATTCTCGTCCCCGACTATCAGCACTGCCGGGTGGCCGCGCCGCCCCCACGCCCTCGGCCACCCGAGGACGCCGGCGCGCGGTTGTCGGCGTGGCGGCCGCCGCCATCGTCCTCGGACTCGGCGCGGTCGGTCTGACTCCGACTCTCAGGGGCAGCGGCGCCGGCGACGCCAAGACCGCGTCGACCGGCTTGGCGGCTCGGGCACCCGCGCCGTCGCCGTCCAGCGTCGGCCCGGCCTCGGGCCAGGCGGCAACCGACGTGCGCGCATCAGGCTCCGACTACACCGCCGACACGCTGGCGGCCCTCGGTGGTGCCTCGATCGCCGCGCGCGGCGACAACTCCACCAAGACCGAGTCTCGTCCCGACGCGCTTGATGCGTCTTCGCAGTCCACGGGGCGCCCGACCGAGGTGCCCGACCCGCTGCGACGACTTGCCGAACCGGATGCCAGGGCCGCCTGTCTCAAGGCGATCGCGGCCCAATACGGTGGGACTGCGACGCTGCTGGACTACGCGCGCTACCAGGGCAGCCCCGCCCTCATCGTCCTGCTTGACGGCGCTCAGGGAGTGATCGGGCGTAAGTGGGTCGTGGCAGTCGGCCCGACGTGCGGTGCCGGCGGGGCGATCGCCGATCAGCGATTCAGCGCTCAGGTGGGGTGACAGGGGACACGTACGAGGCGGGAATCTCCGGTTCGTACGATGACGTTCTGACCAGCGCAGGCTGGTGCAGCCTTCCATCCGTTAGGGAGTCCTCGTGGACGATGTCCGCAACCTGATCATTGTTGGCTCAGGGCCGGCCGGGTACACCGCCGCGGTCTACGCTGCGAGGGCCAACCTGCAGCCGCTGGTGATCGAGGGCGCGACCTCGGGTGGCGCTCTCATGACCACGACTGACGTGGAGAACTTCCCCGGCTTCCCGGACGGAGTTCTCGGGCCCGAACTCATGGACAACATGCGCAAGCAGGCCGAGCGATTCGGTGCCGAGTTCATCACCGACGACGCCACCTCCGTGGAGTTGGGCGGAGACGTGAAGGTCGTCCGCATCGGCAACACGGAGTACCGGGCCAGGGCCGTGGTCCTGTCCACCGGCTCGGCCTGGCGACCACTCGGGGTTCCGGGTGAGCAGGAACTCCTGGGCCACGGTGTCTCCTCGTGTGCGACCTGTGACGGATTCTTCTTCAAGGGCCAGCACATCGCCGTCGTGGGCGGCGGTGACTCGGCGATGGAGGAGGCGACGTTCCTGACCCGGTTCGCTGAGACCGTCACGATCATCCACCGCCGCGATCAGTTCCGAGCCAGCAAGATCATGGCAGAGCGGGCACTTTCCAACCCGAAGATCCGCGTCCTCTGGGACACCACGGTGACCCAGGTGATCGACGCCGGCGGTAAAGTCGGCGGGCTGGTGGTTCGTAACGTCAAGTCGGGCGAGGAGACCAAGCTCGACGTGACCGGCGTATTCGTCGCGATCGGCCACGACCCGCGCAGTGAACTGTTCCGTGGCCAGGTCGAACTCGACGACGAGGGCTACGTGAAGGTGGCCGCGCCCGGCACCCGCACCAACCTGACCGGCGTGTTCGCCGCTGGCGACGTCGTCGATCACACGTACCGTCAAGCCATCACCGCCTCCGGCACCGGCTGCGCTGCGGCGCTTGATGCCGAGCGGTACATCGCTTCATTGGAATCCTGAGCGCTGACAAGTAGGGGAGAAACCGAGATGGGAGCCACCAAGTCGGTCACCGACGCCACCTTCACGAGCGACGTCCTGCAGTCGGACAAGCCGGTGCTCGTCGACTTCTGGGCCGAGTGGTGCGGGCCATGCCGCAAGGTGGCGCCCGTACTCGAGGAGATCGCCTCCGAGCTGAGTGACAAGCTCGAAGTGGTCAAGCTGGACATCGACGCCAACCCTTCGACCACGACCGCTTACCAGGTCATGTCGGTGCCGACGTTGACGATCTTCAAGGGTGGCCAGCCGGTGCAGTCGATCGTCGGCGCCCACCCGAAGAGTGCGCTGCTGCGCATGATCGAAGCGGCGATCTGAACCGCACCGTAACGGCGTCCTGATACGTACCATTTCAACGTCCCGTGCCTCTCAGGCACGGGACGTTGTCTTTGTCGAGCTTTATGGCCGTGCCAACAGTTTTGTTCCGGCCGCGATCCGCGATAGGTTCCCTCAGGCGTCTTTCGCCGCCCCGGTCCGCCCCCATACACCGCGGTATGGCCCCGGTTGTCGCCCAAAGGGCGCGAGCGGGCCCGGGACGGTACGCTCCGGTGGATTCGCCCGTAATGGCGGCGCCCCGCAATAGTACCGGCACGACAAGCTCTCCCCGTGACAATTCGGGGAAGCGGAGGGAGGTCGTCGATGCGTCCGATCCGGCGCGGTGACCACGGTCCAGCAGTGGTGGAGATCAGGACGATCCTCAGCATTCTGGGGCTACTGGGTGACCCCGACGGCGGCGCTGAGTACGACGCCGGCACCGAAGTGGCGGTTCGAGCCTTCC
>JAOPWA010000665.1 GCA_025965915.1 Dactylosporangium sp.
CTGCCGTACCGTCCGTTGCCGGGCCGTCAGCAGCCGGCCCATGAAGGGCACGAGCGCGGGCGAGGGTTTGATGCCCAAGGGGCTGTCGGGGCGCAACATCCACCGCATCGCTTGGCCGATGTCGCTCGAGGTGGCCCAGGGCCCGGCGTGGCTGGGACAGATGAGTCCCGCGTTTCCCCACGAGCATCCGGCGGCCCAGTCGGCGCCGCGCTCCAGGACCACCACGTCCCGGCCGCGCCTGCTCAGCTCAAGGGCGATCGAGGCGCCAACCGCGCCCGCGCCGATGACGGCGACGTCGGTCCTGTTCCTGATGGGCCCCAGCGATGCCACGTGAGTCGGTCTCCTGCGGTCGAGGTATCTGGATCGCCGGCCGGGTGGGGTCGCCGTCACAGCGGCGACCCCAGCCGGTCGCGGGTGTCAGATGAGGCGGGGAGCGCCGGTGTCAGCGGCGGAGCCCGGCAGGTTGTGGGCCTCCAGGATCTTCACCAGCTCGCCGCTGCTGTGCAGGTCGGCGATGTCGGCGTTGAGCGCGGTTAGCAGCGCGCTGTTGCTCTTGACCGTCGGGAACGCCGCCTGCGCCCCCTGCAGGGAGGCGGCGACCCGCTGGTCCGGCTCCGCGACCGTGACCTTCAGGTTCGGGTTGGTGACCTTGGCCGAGCCGAAGCTGTCGATGCCGATGTCGATCCGGCCGGCCTTCAGGTCCTGGACCATGTTCAGCGAGTTGGGGTACACCTTGACCGAGCTGCCCAGAACCTTCTTGATGTCGTCGACCCACAGGTAGCCGTCGACCGTTCCGACGGTCTTGCCCGCCATGTCGGAGACCTTGGCGACCCCGTCCTTGGAGATGATGCCCATCTGGTCGGTGTACAGCGGGTCGGTGAGGTTGACGACCTCTGCACGCTTCGACGTCCGGTACCAGTCCCCCGCCGCCACGTCGGCGCGCCCGCCCTGGACGGTGGGGATGACAGCCGCGGTCCCCAAGGGCTTCACGGTGACGGTGAGGCACTCCTTCTTGGCGATGGCCTTGAGGATGTCGCCGTCGACGCCGGTCAGGTCGTTGCCCTCGACCTTGGTGAACGGAGGAAGATCGAACGTCGAGACCGTCAGTGTCCCCTTCGTCACCGTCGAGAACTGGTGCGCCGGCTTGCAGCCGCTGGCGGTGGCGCCGGATCCGCCGCTGCCGCCACAGGCCGTGAGGAACGCGGCCGCCGCCAACACCACAGCGGCGGCGATCGGAAAGTGTCGTTGTCGCATGGTCTTCTCCCGGGTGTGTGGGTTGGGGCTGGCGCTGCTCACAGGTGGCGGCCCAGTCGCTTCTCGGCTCGTTCGCTGAGCCAGCTGGCCGGGATCGTGATCGCTGCGTAGAGCAGCCCGGCCAGCGCAAGGATGTTGGTGTACCGGAACGTCGTGGAGCCGGTGGAGTAGGCCTGGCTCAACAGCTCGGGAAGAGCGATGGTGTAGGCGAGCGACGTCGCCTGGAACATCAGGATCGCGAAGCCCATCAGCGGTGGAATGGCGATGCGGACGCCCTGCGGGATGACGATGAAACGCAGGGTGTCGCGCTGCGACATGCCCAGGGCCGATGCCGCCTCCACCTCGCCCGCGGGGACGGCCTGCAGGCCACCCCGCAGGATCTCGCTGGTGTACGCCGCGGTCGTCAGGGCGAGCGCGAGCGCGCCGGCGACGAACGACGACAACGTGAGGTGGGCGGCCGGGAGTCCGAAGTAGACGAGCTGCAGCATGACCAGGGCCGGGATGCCGCGACCGGTCTCGACCAAACCGATGGTCACCAACCGCAGGGCTCGGCTCTTCGCGCTGGCCCCGAGCGCCAGCAGCAACCCGCACGGTATCCCCACCAGGAGGCTGAGCGCCGCCAACCGGACACTGAGCCACAGGCCGTCGAGCAGGGCAGAGTAGTACCGGGACCAGTCGTTGAGAAAGCTCATCGGGCAACCCGCTTCCGGAGGCGGCTGTCGAGGGCCCGCGAAGCCCAGGCGGCGGGGATCGTCATCACGACGTAGACCAGCGCCGCCAACAGAAACGGCACGATCGCGTCGGAGGTCGCGCGGGACTGCTCGTTGGCGTAGAACACGACCTCGGTCACGCCGATGGTGTAGGCGGCGGACGAATCCTTGAGCAGCCCGATCGCGTAGGTGGCTGACGCCGGCACCGAGACGCGGAAGACCTGGGGGCCGATGATCCTCGAAAGGACGTCGGTGCGACTCATGCCCAGTGCTTCCCCGGCCTCCCATTGGCCGGCGGTGATGGCCGACAGTCCCCCTCGGTAGATCTCCGCCATGTACGCACAGGAGATGAGCCCGAGACTGAGGATCGCCGCGCTCAGCGCGTCCAACTGCGGGAGCGAGTTGCCGAGCCCGAAGAAGACGAAGAACAGCCACACGATGGGCGGGATCCCGCGCAACAGTTCGATGAGCGCCCGGGCGATCGCCCGGGGTGCGACGTGCGATGAACGGCGGGCGAGGGCCAGCGGCACACCGCCGACGACCCCGATCGCGAAGGCCGCGACGGTCAGGAGCAGGGTGTAGGGCACACCGGCGAGAACTGTGGTGAAGACTTCCATGCCCTAGCGCTCCAACACGGCGCGCAGGAAGCGGCGGGTCCGCTCCTCGGCCGGGGCCCGGAAGATCTCGGCCGCAGCGCCCTGTTCGAGGATCGCCCCGTCGGCCATCACGACGAGGTGGTCGGAGACGTCCCGGGCGAACTGCATCTCGTGCGTGACCACGACCATCGTCATGCCCTCGGACGCCAGCTCGCGCATGACGGCGAGCACCTCGAGGCCGAGCTCGGGGTCGAGCGCCGAAGTCGGCTCGTCGAAGAGCATGACCCGGGGCTCGAGCGCGAGCGCACGGGCGATCGCGATCCGCTGTTGCTGCCCACCCGAGCAGCGGCTGGGGTACTGCTCGGCCTTGTTCGCCAGCCCCACCCGGTCGAGCAGCTTCATCGACCGCTCGTCGGCCTCCTTCTTGCTGCGGCCGAGCACCCGCTCCTGCGCCAGCGAGACGTTGCGGAGTACGTTGAGGTGCGGGAACAGGTTGAACGACTGAAACACCATGCCGGCGTTGCGGCGCAGGTTCGCCAGGTCCTTGGCACTGATCTCGGCGCCGGCGTCGACCTTCGTCTCACCGACCGTGATGCAGCCGCTGTCGGGCGTCTCCAGCAGGTTGATGCAGCGCAGCAGCGTGCTCTTACCGGCCCCACTCGGCCCGATGATCGCGACGACCTCGCCTTCCTTCACGGAGAGCGAGACGTTGTCGACGACAGTGTGTTCACCGAACCGCTTGACGACGGAGTCCAGACCGATCGCGATGCGGTCCGGCTTCGTGGGTTGTTCCATGTGGGACTCTCTCCTGGTGGGGACTGGGCTCACACCGCGGTTGCCGGTGCCTGTGTTGCCGGTGCCGTTGTCACCTCGCGCCGAGCGAGCTCGTCGACGTACTGTTTGGCCTCTTGGGTCGCGTGCAGCGCGCGACGCGGTCGCAGCGCATCGCCGATGACAACCGCATGCAGCCCGGCCGACCTGAGCTGTTCGATCAGGGCGACCGTGGGCGTACCACCGCACCAGGGCACGAGCGTGGCGGCATGCACGGTACGCCCGGCCTCCCCGAACACCCCGTCGAGCCGGACCTGCCCGTTCGCCAGCGAGATCGGCCGGACCCGCTCGACGACGTCCACCCCGACCTCCGCCAGTCGGCGGATCATCGGGTAGAGCGTGGTGATTCCCTCGCCCTCGCCCATGTGCAGGCGGGAGGTCGCCAGGGTCACGTGTACCCCGGTCAGGACGGCGAGGCGTTCCGCAATGTACGCGGCGTCGAGCTCACCGACGTCGTCGAAGACGAGGACGTCGCCCTCGAGCGTGGTGTGGAGAGCAGTGATGGCGTCGACCATCCGGACCGAGTCGTCGTCCGCCGTCACCGGGAAGGGTGCCGGCATGGCGCCGGTGGCCGCTACGATCACCGCCGGCGCCAGTGCCCTAATGTTCTCGACGGTGGCCTCGGTCCCGAGCTGGACCGACACCCCGAGCGCGTCTAGCTGCCGCTCCTGCCAGCGAAGGTAGCGCGACACCTCCCGCCGGCTGGGCGCCTGGCTCCAGGCCGCCATCTGACCGCCGACCGCCGACTCGCGCTCGAAGAGGGTGACGTCGTAACCGAGCAGTGCCAGCCGTCTCGCCGCCTCCAGCCCGCCGGGGCCGGCGCCGATGACCACGGCGCGCTGGCCGGTGACGTCGAGCGCCGGAAGGGTCTGGCCCGGGGTTCCGGCGTCCGGGTTGACCAGACACGTGAGCGGCCGCGCGGCGAGCAGCTCGTTGACGCAGACGTTGGCGCCCACGCACGGGCGGACGTCGGCTACCCGGCCGCGGCGTGTCTTGCCGAGGAGATCGGCGTCGGCGATCTGGGCGCGCACCATGCCGACGAGGTCCGCGTCGCCGGCCACCAGCAGGTCGTTGGCGAGCGCGACTGTCGTGATCCGACCGACCGCGCAGACGGGTACATCCACGGCCTGCTTGATGGTCCTGGCCGCCTCCCGGAACAGGCCCGGGGGCGCCGGCGTCGGAGGCCAGTGCCGCACCCGGGCCTCCAGCCGGTTGTTGTTGCCGACCATCACGCTGATGTAGTCGACCCGGCCCTGCAACGCCCGCGCCACGAGGGCCGCGTCGTCCGGTCGGAGCCCTCCCTCGACGAGATCGTCGACCCCCAGCCGGATTCCGAGGATCAGGTCCGGGCCGATGGCCGCACGGACCGCGTCGAGCACCCGGATCGGCAGGGTCAGCCTTCGGTCGAAGTCACCGCCGTACTCGTCATCGCGGTGATTGGTCAGCGGCGAGATGAACGAGGCGAGCAGCAGCCCATGGGCCATGCTGATCTCCACACCATCGAGCTCGCCGCGGCGACACCGATCGGCCGCCGCGGCGTACAGCTCCACCACCTCGTCCAGCTGCGCCTTGCTGGCGGCCACCGACACTTGCCGGCTGACTTCCGAGAAATCCCGGGAGGGGCCGATGACCTCGACGCCCTCGTACTCGGTCGGTCCGGGGTGCGCAAGCTGCGCGAGCATCCGCCCGCCCTCGGCGCGAACGGCCTCCGCCAGCCGCCGGTAGCCCGGGACGATCGACTCGTCGACGTTCCACAGGCATATGTCGCTCCACTCACTGGAGGGCTTGATCGGGGTGGCTCCGGTGACCTGCATGGCCACACCGGCGCGGGCGCGCTCACGGTGGTAGGCCACGTACCTCGGGCCGGGATGGCCGCCATCGGCGAGCCCGGGCTGGTGAGCCGGTAGGTAGATCCGGCCGCGCAGACGGTGCGGGCCGATCTGGATCGGTTGGCCGACGAGCCACTCAGCCACAGTGGACACCGTTGCCGGCCGTACGGACGGAGACGGTCCTCATGCTGCACCCACCTAGCAGTGATCTAATACATTTCGGGTCTGCCGTGTGCAAGACAATGCCCGAAGTTCCCACCGCAGCGAAAGCGATCGAGTACCAGCGGTCTTGACGCTGCCATTAGAACTTCTTAGGCTCCGCACAGATCGCCGGCACGGCCGGAAAATCGGTCACGAGAAACACTTGCGAAACAGGCGTGAAACACCTATATGTAAGCTTGTTGCCGTGTCCCGCTCAAGTGAGATATGGCAGACGCACCCGCCACGCCAGCCAGGCGGAGTCGTCCGTCAGCCATTGGCCGATAGCTAAATCGGCAAGAGTCAGGCAGAGAGATTAGCCAAACTTATGCTCAATCCCGTCCACCTGCGTACGTTGACGACCGTCATCAGAACCGGATCCTTCGCGGATGCCGCGCGGCAGTTGGGGTACACCGGATCGGCTGTCTCGCAGCAGATAGCGGCCCTTGAGAGAGCCGTCAAGATGCCCCTGTTCGAGCGCGATGCACACAGCGTTCGCCCGACACCCGCGGGCGAGTTCATCGCCGAGCGGGCCAGGGACGCGCTTGCCGCCCTCGGTTCACTCGAGGACGACATCCGTGGCATTTCGCAGGGTTCGATCGGCAGGCTTCGGCTGGGCAGCTTCCCCACCGCCAGCGAAAACCTCCTGCCGCTGACGCTGGCGTCGTGTGCGCGCGATCACCCCCAGGTGAAGATCCTGCTCGACGAAGGCGAGCCGGATGAACTCATCCCGCTGCTCCAGGTCGCTGAGCTGGACCTGGCGCTGGTCTATCGCTACAACCTGGTCCCCCAGTCCTGGCCTCGGGGGGCGCTCAAGGCCACTCACCTGCTCGACGAAGAGTTGCTGCTCCTCCTGCCCAAGGACCACCGCCTCGCGGGCGCCGACGCCATCTCGCTCGCAGACCTCCGCGCAGAGACGTGGATCTCGACGCGTGAAGGGACCTCTGGCGCTTCCTGCCTGCGACGGATATGCGCCGGAGCGGGCTTCGTTCCACAGGTCGGTTACCGAAGCAACGACTATGACGTGGTCACGAACTTCGTCAAGTCGCGGCTGGGAATCGCCCTGATCCCAGCGCTTGGCCATGTGCCCGACGACGACGTCGTCGCGGCGCACCTCGAGGAGATCCAGGTGCGCCGGCAGGTCATCGTCATGCACGGGTCGACCAAGGCCAACCCGGCGGTCATCGGAGTCGTCCGGGCGCTCCAGGCATCAGTGCAGGTGCTGGCCCAGCGGATGCCTGGAATCACTGCGGCCGTCACAGGTTGACCGTCTGCCCGTGCCCGCCGGTTCGGGCCGCGTCGACCAGCGCCGCGGCAGCCGCGGCGTCCTGGACGCCGATGCCGACGCTGTTGTAGTACACGATGTCCGAAGGGCTGGTCCGCCCCGGCTTGAGCCCCGCGACCACCTCGCCCAGAGAGACCAGTTCGTCCCTGGCGATCAGACCGGAGACGAGTCCCTCGACGATGGGGCCGGCATGTTCGACAGCGGTGTCGATGTCGTCGACGACGACCGCCCCGGCGCGCGTCAGGAGGTCCTGAGGGACCTCACACCGGTTCGGCGCGAACGATCCGATGCTGATGACGGTGGCCCCCGGCTTGAGCCAGGCCGATTCGAGGACCGGGTCGAAGCTGGTCGTGCACGCCACCACCACATCCGCGTTCCGGACGGCCTCCTCGGATGTGGCGGCGGCGGTCACCTCGAAGTCGAGCTCCCCGTTGAGCTCGCGAGCCAACGATTCGGACCGAGCACGGTTACGCCCCCACACCTGCACGGACCGCAACGCCAGAACCCTCGAAATCGCGCGCACGTGGGCCTCTGCCTGCACCCCGGAACCGAGCACAGCCATGCGGCATGAGTCGCGGTTGGCCAGGACATCCACCGCGACGGCGCTGGCTGCCGACGTCCGGATCGTGGTCACCCAGGTGCCGTCCATGATGGCGACGGGCCGACCGTCTTCACCGTCGAGGACCGTGATCAGCGCCGAGATGGTCGGCAGGCCCCGATCGGCGTTCGCGGGATTGACACTGCCGAACTTGCAGACCGCACCACTCTCGGGAGCAAGTCGCGCCGCGTAGCAAAAGGAAACCGAATCCTCGCTGCCGTCCACCAGCAACCTCGCGGGCAGCAGAGCGCGACCGCGGCCCAGCTCCTCGAAGGCTCGACGCTGCGATTCGATCGCGAGGTCAATGGTGAGAAGCCGCCGCACCTCGGCTCCGGACAGAACGAGAAGACCATGCTCAGAGGGCATTCGGAACCGCTTCGACGTAGGAGACGCGAACACCATCAGCATGCTGGACGCCGTCTGCTCGCGTCTACGAGGTCAGGTCTCCGAATCCTCAACACAGCACAAGGATCTCTTAGGCCACGACAACCGATGTCCGTGCTCTACGGCTGGCCTCACCCCACTCCCGCCGGCAATGCTGAAAGCCGGCAACCATCAGTCCACAAGAGAATCCGGGACCACTGTGACCGAAGACGCCTTCTCGCTCATGGATGAGTGGGGCCCCGAGAAAATCGTGTGCGTGTCCGACCGTAAGACCGGAATGCGCGGGGTCCTGGTTCTCGACAACACCGCGCTGGGCATGGGCAAGGGTGGCACCCGGATGAGCCCGACCCTCACCGTCCGGGAGGTGGCCCGTCTCGCGCGGACCATGACGTGGAAGTGGGCGGCCGTGGATCTCTTCCATGGTGGCGCCAAGGCCGGAATCCTCGGCGACCCGAACTCCCCCAACAAGGAGGAGATCCTCCGGGCGTTCGCCCGAGCCCTCGCCAACGAGGTCCCCAAGGAGTACGTCTTCGGTCTCGATATGGGGTTGACCGAACGCGATGCCGCGATCTTCATCGACGAGCTCGGTGACCGCGGCGCGGCGGTCGGGCTGCCTCGCCAACTCGGGGGCCTGCCGTACGACGAACTCGGCGTCACCGGTTACGGGGTCGCCGAAGCGGCCGATGCGGCCGCAGCCGCCATCGGACTCGAACTCTCGGGTGCACGAGTGGCGATTCAAGGCTTCGGAGCGGTGGGTCAGGCCGCGGCGGAACGATTCGAGCAACTCGGGGCGGTCGTGGTCGCCGTTTCCACGGCTGCGGGCGCCGTGCACGACCCCGACGGGCTCGACGTCCAGCGTCTCGTGGCCATTCGAGCGCGGTTGCGCGACGACTGCGTACTCGAGTACGGAAACGCCCTCCCCGCGGACGCCGCCCTCGCTGTCGACACCGACATCCTGGTGCCTGCCGCACGGGAAGATGTCATCGACGACGACGTCGCACTGTCGACGACAGCGAAACTCGTTGTCGAAGGCGCGAACCTGCCTACCACCCCGTCCGCTCGCGAGGCGCTGCACAAACGAGGAATCGCCCTCGTCCCGGACTTCATCGCCAACGCCGGCGGCATCGTCGCGGCCGCTCACTCCATGGGCGCCCGGTACTCCGCGTTCACCGTCGACCCGGACGACATCTTCAGCATGATCTCCACGAAGCTACGGGCGAACGCCGTAGCTGTACTGGAAGGCGCCCGTCGCGACGGGGTGACACCCCACGAGGCGGCGTACAAGCTCGCGCAGGACCGTGTCCGGGTCGCCATGCAACTGCGCGGCCAGGTCCCGGGCACGTCCGGTGTGGGGCGGCTCGGATGAGCGCGGTCGAATCATGGGAGCTGCGCTCCCGCTTCGCCAGGCGTCTCGCGGAGCTGTACGGGCGCGAGGTCCCCGCCTACCTCACCCTGGTCGAGGTCTCGCAAGAGGTCAACGCCGACGTGATCGACCGCCTGGGTGCGGATGCGGAGCGGCTCGGCTCGATCGACCGGGTCAGCGCTGAGCGACACGGCGCCATCCGGGTCGGTACCCCCGAGGAGCTCAGCCAGGTCTCCCGCGTGTTCGCCGCACTCGGGATGTACCCGACCGGTTTCTACGACCTGCGAGACGCCGCACCACAGCCGGTGCCCGTCGTGTCCACGGCGTTCCGGCCGATCGACAGTGACGAACTCGCCCGCAACCCCTTCCGGGTCTTCACCTCGATGCTGGTCTCACAGGACCGCCGCTTCTTCGACGCCGACCTCGAGCGACGGCTGGCCAACTTCCTGGCCCGCCGGCAACTCTTCCCCGACGAGTTACTGAGGCTCGCCGACCGCGCATCGGCCGAGGGTGGCCTACCACCGGAGCAGGCGGAGCGGTTCCTCGATCTCGCGACGGGGTGCTTCGCGTTGTCGCCGGAACCGGTCGACCGGGCGTGGTACTCAGAGCTCGAACGCGTTTCCGCGGTGGCCGCCGACATCGGCGGGGTCGAGTCCACGCACATCAACCACCTCACGCCCCGGGTTCTCGACATCGATGAGCTGTACGCGCGGATGAAGTCCCGCGGCATCGAGATGATCAAAGAAGTCCAGGGCCCACCGCGCTGGCGTGGGCCCGATGTGCTGCTTCGCCAGACATCCTTCCGCGCGCTCGCGGAACCCCGTCGCTTCCGCGAGCCGGACGGATCCATCAGCACCGGCGAGCTGCGAGTCCGGTTCGGCGAGGTCGAGGCCCGCGGGATCGCCCTGACGCCGAGCGGACGCGACCTCTACGACCAGCTGGTCGCCCGCGTTGACGAGTCGCTGGTGTACGACCCGTCGCTGCCACGCCAGGATGCGGCCGAGCAGGTGTGGGAGCAAGGTCTTCCGGACTCGGAAGTCGAACTCGCCCGCCGGGACCTCGCATTCTTCACCTACCACATCAACCGCGACCGTCCACGCGACGGCCGTGAGCCGCCACCCGACCTGACCGGTCTCATCGACGGGAATTGGGTCGTCGCCGAACCGGTCGTCTACGAGGACTTCCTACCCCGCTCGGCCGCCGGGATCTTCTCCTCGAACCTCACCGAAAAGGGCAGCGTGGACTCCTCGCAGGGTGGCACGGATCGGGACCTCGGCTGGCTCGCGGACGTGATCGGACGGGCCGTCAACATTCCCGAAGAGATCTATGCCGCACAACGTGAAGAGTCTTTGCGCCAGGTGCGCGGCGCCCTGGGACCCGGCCAGGACATCTCGAACTCACCGTAGGACGTCACTGCTCGGCGACGCTTCGTCGGATCGCGTCGATCACCGCGCCCGTACCGGGCTGCGGCCGCGGATTGCGGCGATACGCGAGCACGATCTCGCGGCTCGTGTGCTCGAGCAACGGCAACGCCATGACCTGACGGGACCGGAGCGCGAGCATGAGGTCGGTGACGGGGGCGATCCCGAGGTCGGCCGCGACCATGGCAAGGGAGGTGGCGGTGTCGGTCACCTCGTGCACGACCCGGGGCTCGAACCCGACCCGCCGGCACGCCATCCGGAATGCCAGCCCGTAGTGCGTGGCGGCCGGAGGCAACACCCAGCCCTCGTCCGCCAGATCCGCCAGGGACACGGTCCGGTGCGTGGTCTCGCGACTCGCGGCGACCGCGATCCGGAACCGCTCGGAGCGCAACCCGGCCAGGGCAACGTCCCGGCTCCTGGGAATCGGGGCGTCGCCATAGTCGAGACCGAATGCGAGGTCGACGGTCCCCGCGGCCACGGCCGAGGTGGCCGCATCGACGTCGACCTCGATCGAGCGAACCGTGACCCCGGGTTGCTCGTGCTGCATCCTGGCCAGGGCCGGAGGAAGCAGCGCGGCCGCGGCCGTGCCGAACACGCCGACCCGCACGTGGGCGGTGATCCGATCCCCCACCTCGGCGAGGGCCACCTTCGCGGCACGCTCGGCCTCGAGAATGCGCAGCGCGTGTTCGGCCAGGACGCTTCCCGCGTCGGTCAACTGGACGCGGCGACCCACGTGCACGAAGAGGTCGACCCCGACCAACCGCTCCAGGGAGGCCATCTGTTGCGAGACCGCTCCGGGGGTATAGCCGAGCGCCGTGGCGGCGGCGGTCATGCTCCCCCGCGTACTTATCTCCACCAGCGTCCTCAGCTTGGACACGTCGAGATCCATTTAGTGATCCTAAACGGATCTCGGCAGAAATCTTCGCTGGTCGAGGACGGTCCTGGTAGTGATGATGAACGTCCCCCCACTTCTGCATCTGGCTGGAGAGCGAGGACCGGATGGCGCGAACTGGTCGCGAACACCCGTCGAAGGCGTCGGTGGTCGTCATCGGCGGCGGCGTGATCGGCGTTAGCACGGCGTATCACCTAGCTACGGCGGGCGTGCCTGACGTCGTACTCGCGGAAAAGCACGCTCTCGGGTCCGGTTCCACATGCAAGGCCGCCGGCGGAGTACGGGCCCAGTTCTCCGACCGGATCAACATCGAGCTCGGACTGCGCGGCCTCGAGACGTTCAGGCACTTCCATGAGCGCTTCGACCAGGAGATCGACCTGCACCAGGTGGGCTACCTGTTCCTGCTCGACTCGCCCGACAGCGTGAGCTCCTTCGAACAGAACGTGACCTTGCAGAACGAGCTCGACGTACCCAGCCGGATGATCTCGGTCGCCGAGGCGAAGCGGATGTCGCCACTGATCGACACCGAAGGGCTGCTCGCCGCGGTGTACTCGCCCACGGACGGCCATTGCACGCCCGAGTCTGTCGTGTTGGGGTACGCCGCCGCAGCCCGCCGCAACGGCGCCCGACTGATCGCCAACTGCGCCGCGACCGGGATCGAGACTGACGGGGATCGGATCGTCGCGGTCAACACCGAGGGGGGACGCATCGAGACCGACACGGTCATCTGCGCGACCGGTGCGTGGTCCCGCCCGGTCGGCGAGTGGGTAGGCGTCGACCTGCCGGTCACGCCGTTACGGCGACAGATCCTGGTCACCGAACCGATACCCGACCTCGCCCCCGACACTCCGTTCACGATCGACTTCGGCACCAGCTTCTACTTCCACGGTGAAGGCAAGGGGCTGCTCCTCGGGATGTCCGACCCCGATGAGACCCCCGGTTTCAAGCTGACCCGGTCCGACAGTTGGCTGCCGGGGCTGGGCGAGGCGATGGAGCGCCGCGCCCCCGCGCTCGCGGACGTGGGCATCTCCAGCGGCTGGGCAGGCCTGTACGAGATGACCCCCGATCACAACGCCCTGATCGGAGAGGCGAGCGACGTCAGCCGATTCCTCTACGCCACCGGCTTCTCCGGCCATGGCTTCATGATGGGCCCGGCCGTTGGAGAGGTGATGAGAGACCTCTACCTGGGCCTGCGGCCCTTCGTCGACATCAGCGGACTTCACGCCAGCAGGTTCACCTGTTCCGAGATCCGCCCCGAGCTGAACATCGTCTGACCGGCCGCACGGCCACGCTCTAGACCAGATCAAGGAGACAGTCATGGCATCAAGGCCGACCACGATTCCCGGCGCCGACGAACTCGGTGAGCTCGCCCGTACGACCGCCCAGCGGTGCGGAGTCGATCTGACGGCGATCGCCGGCGACATGAGGACGACGTCACCCATCAACGGCGAGCATCTGCACGCGGTCGCCTGGGTCGAGGCGAAGGCCGTCGACGCCGCCGTCGAGCGTGCCCACGAGGCGTTCCTTCAGTGGCGTACGGTGCCCGCACCCGTCCGTGGCGCCCTAGTCAAGCGGTTCGGAGAGCTTCTGACCGAGCACAAGAGCGACCTCGCCACGCTGATCAGCCTCGAGGTCGGCAAGATCACCTCTGAGGCGCTCGGTGAAGTCCAGGAAATGATCGACATCTGCGACTTCGCGGTGGGCCTCTC
>JAOPWA010000681.1 GCA_025965915.1 Dactylosporangium sp.
CGGTAAAGACGTGGAGGTCAATTTGTTTGTCCCTGCGCCGCCTGGTACAGCAGCTGCGGTGGCACCGCGCCTGCCAGCACCCGGCCGTCGTCGGTGAACAGCACGGTGAACAGTCGGCTGGTGAGCAGGTGTCCGCTACCCCAGGGGCCGGTGACCGGTGGCAGGTTCTGGATCTGCAGGCCTCGCCCGGCGCTCGGGCTCGCCTGCGGACCGGTCATCGCGTGCGGAGGAACCTTCGCGATGACCACGCTCGTCCAGCCCTTCCCGACGACCGTCGGGCGCTGCATGTTCTGGTCCTGCTCGTGGTGCCGCTTGGCTTCCTTCACAGTGGCGCCGGGTGGCGGGGTGAAGTTGAACTGCGCGGGGTTCGGTGCGGTGAAGTTGACCTGTGTGAAGGCCGCCTGCAACGCGGGGTTGGCGTAGTTGCGCGCGAAGATCTGCGCCCGCAGCGGCACATGCCACTGGGAGTCGACGGCCAGCGTCACCCGCGCGACGAGCGATCTGGTGTCGCGTGGGGTGAGCACCAGTTCGTTTGTCGTGCGGCCGGCGATCTTGACCGGGCCACTCGTGGTGACGCTGGTGGTCGGGTCGAGCTTGGCGAGTATCGCGTTGGAGATGTCCTGCGGCGTCATGGGCGTCATGCTCGTGGAAGGCATCCCGCTCGGGCTAGGAGTCAGGCTCGGCGTCGCGCCGGCGCTCTCGGATTCGCTGGGGCTCGGGGTCTGGATGGTCGCGACTCCGCTCATGCTGGTGGATCCGCTCGGGCTGGTTGTTTGGCTCGGGCTCGGTGTCTCGCTCATGCCGGGCGACTGACCCGCTCCGCCGTGATGCTTCCCGAGCATCATGTGGGTGGCGGTGTTCTTCTGACTGTCCCAGATCCACAGGTGCGGGCCGTTGCGGATGACGTCGGTCTCGCCGAGCGTGCCGATGAGGGCGACCCGGGACTGGGTGGGGCCGGCGTACCAGGTGCGGAGCGTATGTGAGCCGTTGATCAGTGACGGCAGGTTGGAACTGCCGCCGTTGGAGCTTGGTAACGCGGGTAGGCCGAGATCGGCTCGTTCGACGACCGTACCGGAGACGGGTTGATTGCGGGCGTTCTGTAAGTCGGTCAGCAGTTGCGCTGCCGAAGGCGCGGACGCGCTGCTGGATGCGGCTGAAGCGGTGAGGGTACGGGCGGACGCGCCGCCCGCGATCATCGCCACGAACACGGCAACCGGCGCCCCCCAGCGCAGCGCCGGCCGAGACGTGAAGATCGACATCGGTTACACCTCCTACGGCCCATGCTGCTCGGAGTCCGCTGAGAGGTGGCTGAGATTGCTCGACGTTCGCTGAGAGTCCGCTGAGACGGCGACTAAGAGTCCGCTGAGAGATGGCTGAGAGCCGTTCAACATTCCAGATGGTCGACATGACACCCTGAGAGAATGCGGTTGCTCGTTGTGGAGGACGAAGCGCGCCTGGCCGCGGCTCTGCAGCGTGGCCTGGCCGCCGAGGGCTTCGCGGTCGACGTCGCGTCCGACGGTCCGCGGGGCCTCGAACTCGCCCGCCACGGCGAATACGACGCGATGATCCTGGATGTGATGCTGCCGGGCCTTTCGGGCTACCAACTGATCCGGGTCCTGCGCGCGGAGCGCAACTGGCTGCCGGTGCTGATGTTGTCGGCCAAGGACGGCGAGTACGACCAGGCCGACGGCCTGGACTGCGGCGCCGACGACTACCTGACCAAGCCGTTCTCGTATGTCGTGCTGCTCGCGCGGTTGCGCGCACTGCTGCGGCGGGGCGCTCCCGAACGCCCGACCGTGCTGACCGTCGGCGACCTCGTGCTCGATCCGGCCGCCCGCCAGGTTCTGCGCGCCGGCACCGAGGTCGTGCTGACCACCCGGGAGTACGCCCTGCTCGAGTACCTGATGCGCCGTGCGGGCCGGGTCGTGTCAAAGGTCGAGTTGCTCGACCACGTCTGGGACGCCGGTGCCGACAGTGCGCCGAATGTCGTCGAGGTCTATATCGGGTACCTACGCCGCAAGGTCGGCCGCGAGGTGGTCGAGACGATCCGGGGCGCCGGCTACCGGGTGGTCCAGGCTTGAGTCTCCCGGTGCGCCTGCGCTTCTGGGACCGCCTGAGTCTGCGGTCCCGGCTCCTGGTCATCGGTGCGGGCGGCCTCGCCGTCGGGTTCGCGCTGGGCGGGATCGTCTTGATCGCCGCACTCAAGTACGCCCTGCAGCGCGGCGTCGACTCCGACGCGCTCAGCACCGCCCGCGGGGTGGCGGACCTGGTCAACGTCAGGGCGCTGCCGCAGCCCGTACCGGTCTCCGGCGGCCAGATCGTGCAGGTCGTCGACGCGCAGCACCGCGTGCGTTCGGCGTCCATCGGGGCCGACCGTCTCGTCCCTCTGCTGCGCCCCGACGAGCTCGCCGAGGCCAGTGCCGGCAAGAGCCGGTACGTCGACGGCTCCCGCGCCAGCGTCACCGGCCCGCTTCGGGTCGTGGCCGTGAAGGCGGGTCCTCCCGACGACCCGCAGACGGTGATCGTGGCCCGGCCGGTGTCGAGCGTGGGCGAGAGCGTGAACGTGGTGCGCACCGCGCTGTTCATCACGTTCCCGCTGTTCATCGCCGTCCTGGCGCTGTTCGCCTGGCGTGTCGTGGGCGCGGCGCTGCGCCCGGTGGAGGAGCTGCGCGCGGGCGCCGAGACCATCACCGGCGGCGAGCGAAGCGATCGGTTGCCGGTGCCCGACTCGCAGGACGAGATCCATCGGCTCGCGGTCACCCTCAACGACATGCTCGACCGGCTCGCACGCACGCGGGCCCGGCAGCGCGCGTTCGTCGCCGACGCCGCGCATGAGCTTCGTAGCCCCCTTGCCAACATGCGCACCGAGTTGGAGGTCGCGCAGCGCATCGGCGACCCGCCCAACGCCGACGGCCTGCTCGTCGACATCGAACGGCTCACCCGGCTCGTCGACGACCTGCTGCTGCTGGCTCGCGCCGACGACGCGCCGGGGCTGGCGCGGGCCGAGCCGGTCGAGCTGGGGGCGCTGCTACGCGAGACCGCCGAGCACTACGGCGTCGCCCGGGTACCGGTGACGGTCGCGGGTGGCCCTGTGCAATGGACGTCCGGTGATCCACAGGCACTGCGGCACGTACTGACCAACCTGGTCGACAACGCGGTCCGCCACGCCACGTCTCGGGTGACGCTCGCCGTCGTACCGGGCGGGTTCACCGTCATCGACGACGGCCCCGGTATCGCACCCGCCGACCGGGACCGGGTCTTCGAGCGCTTCACCCGCCTCGACGACGCCCGTGCCCGCGATGCCGGGGGAGCGGGGCTGGGGCTGGCCATCGTTCAGGAGCTGGTACGCCGTCACGGCGGCACCGTCACTCTCGCCGACGCCAATCCCGGGGTCAGGGCGCGGGTGCGGCTGCGCATGCTGCCCTTATCGCCTACCGGCGACCGGCCGCCGACGGGCACGGCGCCTTCGGTGCCGTAAATCACCCTGGTTCGTGAGGAGGGCGCCCCTCTTACGGGATATCCCGTAAGAGGGGCGCCCTCCTCACGAACAAGGGGAAGATCGTTACCGGGCGGCCGCCGCGTACAGCTTCTCGGGGCCCACCGCGCCGGCCAGTACCCGGCCGTCGTCGGTGAGCAGCACGCTGAACAGTCGGCCGGTGAGTAGGTGGCCGCTGCCCCAGGCGCCAGTGACCTTGGGCAGGCTGTCGAGGGAGAAGCCCTTCCCGCCGCCCCCGGCCTGCGCGTTGCCGGCCAGCGCGTTGCCGACCAGCGCGTTCGCGTTCGGCAGCTTCGCCACGAGGACGCTCGTCCAGCCTTTACCGACGATCGTGGGTCGTCCGTCCGAGGTTGCCGTACCGGGTGCCGGCTTGCCCGCGCCATCCTCCTTCACCTGCACGCCGGGCGGCGGGGTGAAGCGGAACTGGGCCGGGTCCGGGCGGATGAAGCTGACCTGGGTGAACTCCACCTCGAACGCCGTGCTGTCCGACCCGGCCGGGTAGACCTGCACGCGTAGGGGGACGTGCCGTTCGGCGTCGATGGCGAGCGTGACCCTACCGATCAGTGATCCGGGGTCGCGGGGGGTGAGGACCAACTCGTACGCCGACCGTCCGGCGACCCGAGCCGAGCCGTTCGCGCTCACCTTCGTGGTCGGATCGATTGCGGCGAGGGCGGCGCTCGCCGCCTCCTGCGGAGTCTTGGGCAGTGCGCTCGGGTTGATCGACGGGTGGCTGGTTCCGGTTTCGCCGGTGGGGAGTACCGAATGGGAGGCGGTGTTGCGCTGGCTGTCCCACGTCCAGACGTCCCGGCCGTTGCGGATGACATCCGATTCGCCGAGCGTGCCGAGAAGTGCCATCCGTGCCTGGTCGGGGCCGGCGTACCAGACCCGCATCGTGTGCGAGCCGCTGATCAGTGACTGCAGGCTCGAGCTGCCCTGGCCACCGAGGCCCGGCAGCGCGGGCAGGCCGAGTTCGGCGCGCTGCACCACGGTGCCGGAGGCCCCGTCGAGGCGGGCGGTCTGCAGGTCGACCAGCAGTTGCGCCGCTGTACGCGGGGGCAGGCTGGGGTCGGCTGAGGCAGTGAGGGTGCGGGCTGCCGCACCGCCACCGACTACAGCCACGAGTACGGCGACCGGCACTCCCCAGCGCAGCGCGGGTCGGGACGTCATGATCGACATTAGTCACACCTCCTACCCATGATGCTGTGGGTAGACCCTGAGAGGAGGCTGAGATGGGCTCAGTCCGCACTCAGGCGCCATTCTGCACTCAGGCGCCCAATCTCGCGGCACTGAGCATCTACGTTGACACTGTCACAATGACAGTGTCATGGTGAAGAGGTGTGGACACTCGACGAGCTGCTGGACCGGGTCCGCGCCGCGTTGGCGGAGGCGGAGTACCCGGGTGCGCCCAACGGCCGCGTCCGCGACGTGCCCGACCGCCGCGCCGTGCGGTGGTACGCGACGACCGGCCTCGTCGATCGCCCCGCCGCGATGCGGGGGCGACAGGCGCTGTACGGGCCGCGACACCTGCTGCAACTCGTCGCCGTCAAGCGCCGACAGGCCGAAGGCCGCTCTCTGGCACAGATCCAGGCCGAGCTGAC
>JAOPWA010000009.1 GCA_025965915.1 Dactylosporangium sp.
GTGCCCCGGCCAGCGCCGGTACCCGTGCCTCCGATCTGGCCGGCGGTACCTCCGCCCCTGACTTCGATGCGGCGGGGCTGGCCCTGGGCCTTGCCCAGGCGTACCGACAGCACGCCGTCTTCCAGCGTGGCCTCGACCTGCTCGGCGTTGACGTCTCCCGGCAGGATCACGTCGTACTCGAACTCACCGCCACGACGGCTCTGGCGCCGCATCGTGCCGGTCCGCTCGCGGTCCCGGTACTGACCAGAAATCCGCAGCTCATTGCCGTCACGCAGTTCCAGGTTGACGTCCTCGGGCCGCACCCCCGGCAGGTCCATCTCCAGCAGGTACGAGTCGTTGGTCTCCTCGATGTCCACCGGCGGCACCCACACCGGCACCACAGGCGCCACCGGGGCCGCCATGAAAGGATCGGCGAAGAAACTCTGGATCAGGTCGCCCATCCGGTTCTCGAGCTCGGCCAGTGGGTCACCACGGCGTCCCTGTCCTTCTCGCTGGGTAAGCTGACGGCCACCACCGCCACGGCGTGGAGCGAGTGCGGTCATAAGTGGTACTTCCTTTCGCGGGCTGCGATCTTGGATTGCCACACAACTGACTGGTTCTGCACTTGGACCCGCCGGCTCGGCCGCGTCCGGCCGTCCGGCAAAACGGTCACTCGCACTCCGCGAGTCCACATCAAGACCATGTTTCGAGCGCGGCGGGTGAGCATGCCTCACCCCGACCGGACGAATCCGCGAGATCCAGTGCCGCTCGTGGCGCAACGTTCTGGGCGCCGTGAGGTTTACAAGGCCCGGTCGCGGCTATCGACCCGACGTGTCCGCCGGGGATCAGGATGCGCGGTGATCGGGTGTTCGCCGACGCGAACGATGAGGGGTACGCGCCGGTGTTGGAAGGCCTCACCGGCGCCTCGGCAGGTGTGCCCTTGTTGACATCCAAACTGGCCGTCCCGGTGCTGCCGAACGGCCTCGTGACCCGCCGACACCTTGTCGAGATGCTGGACGCCGGCGTGCGCGGCCCGCTGACGGTGCTGTCCGCGCCGGCCGGATGGGGCAAGACCACCTTGCTCCAGGCGGCCGTGCGCGAGGGCGGTCCGGTGCAGCCGGTCACCTGGTTGACTGTGGAGCCCGAGGACGAGGGTGACCGATTCTGGTCATACCTGCACTTCGCTCTGAACACGTCCGGGGTGACCAAGGGGGAGGATCACCAGGCCGTACCGGCGCCGGGGTTCGTCCCCCACAACGTCTACCTCGCTCAGCTCGCGAACGCGTTGGCCCGCCTGCAGTCGCCGGTCGTGGTGGTCCTCGACGACTTCCATCAGATATCCGACGCCGATATCGCGGACGGCCTGGAGTTCCTGTTACGGCATTCCGCGGGCCGGTTGCGGCTGGTCATCGCGACCCGGGTGGATCCGGCGCTGCCGTTGCACCGGTGGCGCCTGTCCGGCGAGCTCACCGAGCTGCGCGCGCGGGAGCTGGCGTTCACGCTCACCGAGACCGCCGAACTGCTCGCCCGGCACGGCGTAGAACTGCCCGAGACTCACCTCGCCGCCCTGCACGCGCACACCGAGGGGTGGCCGGCGGGACTGCGGCTCGCCGCACTGGCCATGCGCGAGCACCCGGACCCGCCGCGCTTCGTCGACCTGTTCTCCGGTGACCAGCACGGCATCGCCGAGTACCTCAAGGGGGAGGTACTCGACGACCTGTCGTCGGACGTTCGGTACGCCCTGATGTGCACGTCGGTGCTGGAGCGCGTCTGCGGTGGGTTGGTGGACGCGCTGACCGGGCGTACCGACGGCGCACGCATTCTGGCCGAGCTCGAGCACCGTAACGCCTTCACGGTGCCGATCGCGGGTCAGTACCCGTGGTACCGCTACCACCGGCTCTTCGGCGAGCTTCTACGCGCCGAGCTGTGGCGGCGCATGCCCGAGAAGGTGCCGCAGCTGCACCGCGCCGCGGCGTCCTGGTATGCCGGACACGGCCTTCCCGCCGACGCGCTACGCCACGCCCTCGCCGCGCGGGACTGGCGCTACGCCACCTCGCTGGTGGTCGAGCACTGGCCGGCCCTTGTTCTGTGCAGAGGCAACGGGGCGCTACGGACGCTGGTGCCGCCCCCGCCGCCCGACGACGCCGCCCGGACCGACCCGGAGCTGGCGCTGGCGTACGCGGCCGACGGACTGGACCTGGGCGACCTCGGCGCGGCGGAAGGTTACCTGCGGCTGGCCCACGGTCACCGGTCGCGGCTGACCGCGGACCGCCGGGACCGGTTCACCCTGATGACCGCAGCCTTCGAGTTGGCGAAGGCCCAGCTCGCCGGTGACAGCGGAAACGTACTGTCGTTCGCCGCCCGACTCGTCGCACTGGCACCGCCGTCGGACCCGACAGCGGTGGAGAAGTCCCGCGAAGAAGCCAGCGTGTGGGCGATCGCGTTCGCCGCCCGGGGTGGGGCCCACCTCAATGACGGCGACCTGGCGGCTGCCGCGGACGCGCTCGGCGCCGGCCTCGCGGCGGCTGAGCAGGCGGGGTTGTCGTGCGCGCAACTGCTGTGCGCGGGAAAGCTCGCCCTGCTGCGGGCGCTACGCGGTGAGCTGCGGTCCGCCGACTCGTCGGCCCGCATGGCGCTGGCCCTGCCCCCGTGCGCCGGTCGGTGTCGCCTGGTCGGCAGCGACTACGCCTACCTGGCGCTCGCACTCGTGCGCTACGAGTGGGACCGGCTCGACGACGCCGAGCGCTATCTGGAGCTGGCGGCCGGAGCCGGCGACCCCGTGGCCGAGCCGATTCTCACCGCCGGGATCGCGATCGCCAGGGCGGGAGTGCTGCGGGCGCGTGGCGAACTGGCGGCCGGGTACGAGGTGCTCGTGTCGGCCCGGCGTGATCTCGGTGCGAACGCGTCACCGTTCCTGCGGGAGTGGCTGACCGCGACCGAGGCCGACCTGCGCACGTCCTACGGAGACGCCGATACGGCACGCAATGTCCTGACCCCGCTACTGGAGGACCGCCGGCAGTCCTCACCCGTCGTAGCGGTGGCGCTGGCGCGGGCATACCTGCGCGACGACGATCCAGGTGCCGCGGCGCGGGTGTTGCCGGCCTGGGCCGAGGATCGAAGCGACGGGCCACCACTCCCGCTGCGACTCGAAGCGGGGTTGCTGGCTGCGGTGACCTCCCGCCTCACCGGCGACGACCACCGGGCCTCCACTCTTCTGGAACGGGTGCTGCAGCTTGCCGAGCCCGAAGGGTTCCGGCGGCTGTTCACCCGCGGCGGGCCGCAGCTGCGGGAGCTGCTGGTAGACCAGCTCGACTCCGGCACCGCGTACTGGTCGACGGTGAGCGAGGCGCTCAAGGCGACGACCCAGCGGCCGGCGGAGGGCAGCCTGCCCCCGGTGGTGCTGGTCGAACCGCTCAGTGATCGCGAGCTGACGGTTCTGAGATATCTGCAGGGTGCGCTGTCCAACCTCGAGATCGCCTCGGACCTGTCGCTGTCGGTCAACACTGTGAAGACACACGTACGCAGCATCTACCGCAAGCTGCACGCCGCCCATCGCCGCGAAGCGGTCCTCAAGGCGCGGCAGTTGCGCCTGCTGTGATTCTTCGGCGGCCCTGAACGCGTGGCGGGCCTGAACGCGTGGCGGGCCTGACGCTTGCCGGGCTTACGAGCCCGTCGGGTGTCCAAGATCCGCGATGGCGGCCTCGATGGCGCGGTGGAAGGTCGGGTACGCGTAGATCATGTGGCGTAGCCGGTCGACCGGCACCTCGCCGTGCACGGCGACGGCCAGGCCAGCGAGCACCTCGCCGCCGGTCGGCCCGGCAGACGTGGCTCCGACCAGCACGCCCCGGTCGGCGTCGGCGATCAGCTTGATGAACCCGTCGTTGCCGACTTTGTGAATCCAACCGCGCGACGACGACGGAATCTGGGTCGTGCCGACCCGCACGTTCAGGCCGCGGGCCCGGGCCTGCTCCTCCGTCAGCCCGACCGCGCCGATCTCGGGGTCGGTGAACGTGACGCGGGGCAGCGCCCGGTAATCGGCGGGCGGCCCGTCCTCACCCAGGATGTCGCGCACCGCGACGCCGGCCTGGTACATCGCGATGTGAGTGAAGGCGCCCTTGCCGGTGACGTCGCCGACGGCCCAGAGCCGCTCGCCGGCGCGCATCCGGTCGTCGACCTCGATCGTCTTCGCCTTCGGGTCGAGCCCGACGCTGTCGACTCCGAGGACGCCCAGGTTGGTGCGCCGGCCGGTGGCCACGAGTAGCTTCTCGCCGGTCACATCGCGGCCGTCGTCCAGGGCCACCGTGAACTTGCCCCCGTCGTGGACTACTTTCGTCGCCCTGGCGCCGATGTGGATGCTGACCTTGTCGCGACTCAGCGCCTCGTAGGCGAGTGCCGACGACTCCGGCTCCTCCATTGCCAGTACTCGTTGGTTCGCCTCGACGATCGTGACGGCGACGCCGAAACGCGCGTACGCCTGAGCGAGTTCGAGCCCGATCGCGCCTCCGCCGAGTACCAGTAGCGACGCGGGCAGCGTCTCGGCCTCGATCGCCTCCCGGTTGGTCCAGTACGGGGTGCCCGCCAGACCGTCGATCGGTGGGATCGCCGGTTGGGTACCGGTGGCGACGACAACGGCGTTGGCGGCGTGGAGTTCGACGTCCCCGACCGCTACCCGTCCGGGTGCGACCAATCGCCCGCGGCCGCGTACGAACCGGCCGCCCTTGCCGGTGAACCGGTCCACGGCGACCTGGTCGTTCCAGTTGTCGGTCGCCTCGTCGCGGATGCGCCGCGCTACCGGCGCCCAGTCCGGGCTCACCTGCGCGCTGCCGGCCATGCCGTCGACGCGGCGCCCCTCGGCGAGGAGGTTGGCCGCCCTGATCATCATCTTGCTCGGGATGCAGCCCCAGTAGGGGCACTCCCCGCCGACCAGGCGGTCCTCGATCCCCACGACGCTAAGGCCCGCCTCGGCCAGCCGCCCGGCGACCTCCTCGCCGCCCACGCCCAATCCGATGACGACGACATCGACCTGCTCACTCATGGTGCCTCCCGGCGTTCAGCCTATCGGCGGGGCGGCGCGCGCTGACTCCGCTCCGCCCGCCAGTGAAGAGGGGAATGATTGCACGGTGACGAAATCGATTGAGGACGAATCTTTCAGCAACGAGGACTGGTACGCCGAGGAACTCACCGATCGCACGTACACCAGGTGCGCGTTCTCCCACATCGATCTGACCGAGGCGTCCAGCCGGGGCAGCCTCTTCACCGAGTGCACCTTCGGTAACGTGCGCTTCAACGCCTCCCGGCACGCCGACTCGGCGTTCCTGCGCTGCACCTTCAAGCGCTGTAATTTCTTCGAGGCCGAGTTCGTCGACTGCAAGATGACCGGCAGCATGTTCCATCAGTCGACGCTGCGACCGCTTCGCGTGACCGGCGGTGACTGGTCGTTCGTGGGACTGCCCGGAGCTGACCTGCGCGGCATCGCCGTCCAGGGGGTGCGGATGCGGGAGGTCGATCTCACCGGGGCCAACTGCGCGGACGCCGTCTTCACGGACGTGGATCTCTCCGGCGCGCAGCTGCACAGCGCCAAGTTCACGCGGAGCGACCTGCGTGGCAGTGACCTCACCGCGCTCGATCCCGCGACGGTCGAACTGACCGGAGCGGTCATAAGTTCGACGCAGGCCATCGTGATCGTCCAGGCGCTCGGGTTGGAGATCCGCTGACGCCGTCGTGTTCGTCACGTTGGTCCGGCAATCGTCGTGCCGGCCGCATCGGTTCGGTCGTCGCGACGTTGTACTGACGAACATGTCGCAGTAGTGGGGGTGGAGCGCGATGGCGCTGGTCCTGGTGGCCGACGACAACGAGCGTATTCGTGAGGTCATCACCCGCGTCCTTCAACGCGCCGGGCATACCGTCATCGCCGAGTCGGACGGCGAGTCGGCCTGGGAGAGGGTCCGCGAACGCGAGCCCGACCTCGTCCTGATCGACGGCGTGATGCCGGGCACGAGCGGGTTCGAAGTGTGCGAACGCATCCACGCCGATCCGGCGACGGCCAATATCCCCGTGATCGTGGTCAGTGGATGGCTGCCCACCGACTCCCAGGCGTCGTGCGCCACGGCGATGCTGGCCAAGCCGTTCATGCCCAACGAGCTCACGGAGCAGGTGGAGCAGGTCCTGAACGCGCGGCTGCACTCCGGCTGATCGAAGACGCGGACGTACCCCCGGCGTGTGTGGCCGGCCGATGATCGGCATCGAGGAAGATCAGCCGCGTACGAACGCGGCGGCGGCCACCGCGCCGGCCTGATTGATGGCGCTGTTCTGGACGAGGTCGGGGACCTGACCGGGGAAGACGATGTACGTCACGCCGGAGCCGACCCCGCCACGGCCGGGATCGGGGTCGATGCCCAGTGCCACGGCGGTCGCGTACGAGGCCTCACCGATCCTGGACTCCGGGCCCACGTCGGCGAATACCCCGTAGACGACCTTGTTGTCGTAGACGATTGCGCCGACGTTACCGGGCCTGATGCCGGCGCTGCGGTAGTCGAACCGCGAGCTCGGTAGGGGAATCACGAAGTACTGGGTCTCGTCCGCGGCGAGAAACCGGCCGTCCGAGCCCAGACAGAGGGTCTGACTCTGGTACGCCGAATCGGCCCGGGCGTTGCAGTTGGCGGTGGTGCGGCCGTCACAGTCGATGCTCATGCCGGCGTTCCAGAAGAACACCGAGCCCGACTTGCAGACAGCAATGCTCGCCACGGGGCTTTCGTGCGTCGTGTACCTACCCGTGGAAACGGCGCCGCAACTCTGCGTCTTCGCGAGAAGTTGGTCCGCGCTGGCCCATGCCAGTGAGATCGGTTCGAGTGCAACCAAAGGAAGTGATACGACGGCGAGCGCGATGAACGCTAGGTGTAGTACTCGCAAGGCGAAGCCCTCCAGATGCGTTTGATGGAATGTCCGAGTGTCTGGTTCTGGCGCCGGGCGGCAGCTACCCGCCCGAACCGCTTTATGCCTGGCCACACCTGAATGTCCGCCCGGGTAGCCGGGCGGACAGCGCCTTGACGGTGATGACAATCGCAGCCCTCCCGCGCGAGTTGTGCCGTCGCCGAAAGGACCGAAAGGCAGAATCGGTCCTGTCGTCAGCGATCAATGGGAGGACGAGTGTCACGACGCGGTTGGATCCTGTTCGCGGCGATGTGTCTCATCTGGGGCGTGCCGTACCTGCTCATCAAGGTTGCCGTCGGCGAGTTCACGCCGGCTGCCCTCGTGTTCGTCCGCACCGCGACAGGGGCCGCCGTGCTGCTGCCGGTGGCCGCGATGCGCGGTCAGCTACGCGTACTCCTGCCGCGGTGGAAGCCGCTCCTGGCCTATACCGTCGTCGAGCTCGCCGTGCCATGGCTGTTGTTGGCGAGTGCGGAGCAGCGACTGACCAGCTCGCTGGCCGGACTGCTCGTCGCGGCCGTGCCGCTGGTCGGCGCGGTACTCGCGTGGATGGCGGGCGGCCACGAGCGGCTCGGTGTCCGCCGGCTCATCGGACTTCTCGTCGGGCTGGCCGGTGTCGCCGCGCTCGTCGGAGCGGACCTCCGCGGCGGTAACGCGGTCGCATTCGCCGAGATCGCGGTCGTCGCCATCGGGTACGCACTGGGGCCGTTCATCTTCGCCCGCAGCCTGTCCGACCTGCCGGGGCTCGGCGTGGTCGCGGTGTCGCTGGCGCTCACCGCAGGCGTGTACGCGCCCGTCGGCATCGCGCAGTTGCCGTCACAGTGGCCGTCGCCGACGGTCATCGCGGCGATACTCGTGCTGGCGCTGCTGTGCACCGCGGTCGCGTTCCTGGTCTTCTTCATCCTGATCAATGAGATCGGGCCGGTCCGCGCGGGCGTCATCACCTACGTCAACCCGGCGGTCGCGGTTGCGCTGGGCGTCGCGTTCCTCGGCGAACCCTTCACGGTCGGCATCGCGGCCGGCTTCGCGCTGATCCTGGTCGGCTCCGTGCTGGCCACGGGCCGGTCGCGAGCGGCAGGTACCGATGCCGAGCCGGCGGCCGTGCGCGACACGGTTGCCCTCGCCGAGCCGGCCACCGTCCCGGAGCCCTAGCGCCTCACAACGGCCAAGATCCGCGCAAGGTCGCACTTCTTGCTGCTTCGGAATCCGGGATAGCAGCAATATGCGACTTCTTGCGCGGATCTTGGAAGGGGGAGGGGGCGGTCAGCGGCCGCCGTCGAGCAGGCCCGCCCGGCGCAGCGCGTCGGCAAGTGCGGTGTCGGCCGGCGCTCCGCGTCCCTGCTGTCCGGACCGCTGCTGGCCCTGGCTCTGCTGGCCCTGACGTTGCCCCTGGCTCTGCTGGCCCTGACGTTGCACCTGGCCCGGACGGTGACCCTGGCCCTGCCGCTGCTGGTCGCCTCGGGGAGCCCCGCCCCTACCGCCGCCCGCGCCGCGGGCTCCGCTTCCGTCACGGCCCCCGCTTCCGTCACGGCCCCCGCCACCACGCGGGCCCCCGCCACCCCGTGAACTGCCGTCCACCTCGTCGTCGAGCCGGAGCGTGAGCGAGATGCGCTTGCGCGGGATGTCGACCTCGAGCACCCTCGCACGCACGATGTCGCCCGGCTTCACCACGTCGCGCGGGTCCTTGACGAAGGTCCTCGACAGCGCCGAGACGTGTACGAGGCCGTCCTGGTGCACGCCGATGTCGACGAAGGCGCCGAACGCCGCGACATTGGTGACCACGCCTTCGAGCACCATCCCCGGCTTGAGGTCCGCCAGCGTCTCGACACCTTCGGTGAATGTGGCCGTTTTGAACGCCGGACGTGGATCGCGGCCAGGCTTCTCCAGTTCGGTGAGGATGTCGGTGACGGTCGGCAGGCCGAACGTGTCGTCGACGAACTGGTCCGCCTTGATCGCCCGCAGCACGCGGCTATTTCCGATGAGTCCCTTGAGTTCGGTGCCGGTCGACTCCATGATGCGGCGCACCACCGGGTACGCCTCGGGGTGCACGCTGGACGAGTCGAGCGGGTCGTCGCCACCGGGGATGCGCAGGAAGCCGGCGCACTGCTCGAACGCCTTGGGGCCCAGCCGCGGAACGTCCTTGATCGCCCGGCGGGACCGGAACGGGCCGTTGGCGTCGCGGTGCGCCACGATGCTGCGCGCGAGGCCATCGCTGATACCCGACACCCGCGTCAGCAGCGGTGCCGAGGCCGTGTTGACGTCAACGCCCACACCGTTCACGCAGTCCTCGACCACGGCGTCGAGTGAGCGCGACAGCTTTACCTCGGAAAGATCGTGCTGGTACTGGCCGACGCCGATCGACCTGGGATCGATCTTCACGAGTTCGGCGAGCGGATCCTGCAGCCGGCGCGCGATCGATACCGCGCCGCGCAGCGACACGTCGAGGTCGGGCAGTTCCTGCGAGGCGTACGCGGAGGCGGAGTACACCGAGGCTCCCGCCTCCGATACGACGATCTTGGTGAGGTTGAGCTCCGGGTGCAGCTTGAGCAGGTCGCCGGCGAGCTTGTCGGTCTCCCGCGACGCGGTGCCGTTCCCGATCGCGATCAGCTCCACGCCGTGTGCGGCGGCGAGCCGGGCGAGGGTCGCGATCGACTCGTCCCAGCGCCGCCGGGGCTCGTGCGGTTAGATCGTGTCGGTCTCCACCACCTTGCCGGTCGCGTCGACCACCTCCTCCTTCACCCACGTGCGCAGGCCCTGG
>JAOPWA010000130.1 GCA_025965915.1 Dactylosporangium sp.
TCGAGGCCTTGCAGCTCCTCGAACTGGACTGCGACGCCCTGCTGGCAGTACTCGTAGGCGAGCTGCTGTTGGTCCTTCGCGACCATGACGCCGTCGCCGGTGCCATCAGAGTTGCCGGCGACCATGAGCAGCGGCCCGGTCGGGTGACCCGGCACCGTGCCCATAATCAATTCGTCCAGGATCCGCTGAAAGACCGGGACGTGGAGGAGATCCGCAAACTGCGGCTTCATGAGCTCCTTCACGGTGAGGTTCGGGTACTCGCCCTGGAACTCGCCGATGCACTGGTGCGACTCGGTGGCGACCACCTGCCGACCGAAATCCGACAGGTACGGTGTGAGGTCGATATGGAATCCGCGACTGATCCCGATCAACGCTGCGGGGATCACGTCGGACCAGGACGGGCTGCCGTCGATATAGCGGACGTTGTGCGCGAGGTCGACCGGGATACCGCCTTCGGCGACGCCGACCAGGTTCACCTGCGGGGCGTAGCTCGGTGCGAGCTCACTCGCCCAGTCCGCGGCGATCGACCCGCCGGAGTACCCCATCAACCCTACGGGAGTTGCGGAGCCGAGCTGGAGTGTCTTCAGTGTTGCCTTGATCCCGTCGAGCGTGCTCATCCCGGACTCGGTGCCCGCGACGTAGTCCAGGTTCTCGTCCTCGAAGTCGGGGACGGTCACGATGTAGCCGTCGGTATGTAGCGTGTGGACGATGCCCTGCTCGAGGTCTGCTATCTGCTTGTTGGCCGCGCCGGGATCGCCGCCGCGCAGGGTGTACGACGGGTCGCACGTGGACGCGAGCGCGTCGTAGAAGCTGAGGTAGGCGACCATCTTCGGTGCAACCATCCCGGTCGCGGGCAGCAGCACCGTCGTGACGCTCGCTACGGCTTGGCCGGTCGCGTCGGTGGTCCGGTAGAGGATCTGCTCGGCCGGCAACGGTGTCTGGTTCGTGTCCACCCCGAGGGTGACGGACCGGGTGCGCAACGGTGTTCCCGGCGCGATCCGCGCGAGCGGGGTCGTGCCGGTGTAACGGTAGAACGGATCGTACGACGGGGGCGTGACACCGGTCGCCGCCGAGGCGCCGGCACTGCCAAGTGATGAGATGACGACAGCGGCCGCCGCGAGGGCATGTCCGACGAATCGTGCGTACACCGGGATTCCTTTCGACTCAGCACCGCACCGTGCGGGCGGTTTGGGTGATCAACGACCGCGGCGGCTGACGTATCGTTGGAGACGCGTTGGTGGACCGATGAGCGCGGTTGCTCGGCCTCGCCGAGGCGGGCGTTCACCGTGCACGGCTACCAGGGCACCCCGATCGACGACATCGGACCCGAGGCCGACAACTCCTTTTCGGAGGGGCGGAGCAATTGCGGGGGCGTGGTCCCGGTCGGGGACCACGGGCCCCGCGCCGTGTTACTTCTGAATGCTCGCCCGTAGCGGGAGGGTGGCGCTGGAGCCGCCGACCATGACGGTGTAGGCGCCGTGGGTGGTGGTCCAGGCGTGTGTGGAACTGTTCCACTGCTGGAACGCTCTCGTATCAAGTGGGATGGTGACCCGGGTGCTGGCGCCGGGCTCGAGGGTGACCTTCTGGTATCCCTCGAGCTGCTTGGGCGGTTCGCCGGCGGCGGTGGGTGGGCCGAGGTAGACCTGGGCGACTTCGGCGCCGGTGCGGCTGCCGGTGTTGGTGACAGTGAAGCTGACCGTGGCCCCTGTCGAGGTGGGCTTCACGCTGAGTCCGGAGTAGGCGAAGGTGGTGTAGGACAGGCCGTAGCCGAACGGGAACAGCGGTTGGATGCCCTTGGCGTCGTACCAGCGGTAGCCGACGAGCAGGCCCTCGGAGTAGATCGAGTGCGGCCCGACGGTGTCGTTGTACTGAGTGACGCCGGGATACTGGGCGGAGGTCTGGATCGGCGAGTCAGTCAGCGACTTCGGGAAGGTGACGGGCAGCTTGCCGGAGGGGTCGACGTCGCCGAAGAGCACCGCGGCGGCGGCGTTGCCGTCCTCCTGGCCGGGGTACCAGGTCTCGACGACGCCCTTGACCTGGTCCAGCCAGGGCATGGTCACCGGTCCGCCGGTCTGCAGCACCACAATCGTGTTGGGGTTGGCCGCCGCGACCGCGGAGATGAGGCTGTCGGGGCTGGTGGGTGAGGCGGTGCAGCTGGTGAATGCCACGCAGGTTCCGTTGGTCAGCGACAGGGTCGACCGGTCCACGCCCTCGCTGGCCGCGTCGGCGGCGAAGACGATCGCGGCGTCGGCCGTGCTGGCGGCGGCGGTGGCGTCGGCGATGACGTCGCCGCTGGTGTAGGTGACAATGTCACCGTTGGCCTCGCCGCGGGTGGTGATGCCCTGCAGCGGCGTGACGACGTTCGGGTTCGCCCCGGCCATGGGGACCTTGCTGCTGCCGCCGCCCTGGTAGGCGTTCTGCGCTCCCGCGGGGCCGGCCGGGTCGCCGATCACGGCGATCTTCCTGCCGACCCCGGTCAGCGGCAGGACGTTGTCGGTGTTCTTGAGCAGGACGGTGCCCGCCTCGGCTGTCTGCCGGGCGATCGCCGCCTCCGCGGGGGTGTTGACGATCCCGGCGGCGCCGGCCGGCTCGGGCACGGGTGGGTTGTCGAAGACGCCGACGGCGAACAGCGAACGCATCAGCCGGTGCACCATGTCGTCGAGGCGGCTCATCGGGACCTGCCCGTTTTCCACCGCCGTCTTGAGCGCATCGCTGAAGTAGGTGCCCTGGGTAACGTTCATTTCCTGGTCGAGGCCGGCGTTGGCCGCCGGGGTCGTGGAGTGGGTGGCGCCCCAGTCGGACATCACCCAGCCGGGGAAGCCGAACTGCTGTTTGAGGTAGGTGTTGAGCAGGGTCGGATTTTCACAGGCGTAGACGCTGTTGACCCGGTTGTAGCTGCACATCACCGACCCGACCCCGGCCTTGACCGCCGCTTCGAACGCGGGCAGGTGGATCTCCTGCATGGTCCGCTCGTCGGCGTCGGAGGAGTCCGTCGAGCGGTTGGTCTCCTGGTCGTTGAGCGCGTAGTGCTTGACTGTCGCGACGACGTTCTGGCTCTGGATGCCCTTGATGATCGCGGCGCCGGTCTGCGCGGCCAGGTGCGGGTCCTCGCCGGCATATTCGAAGTTGCGGCCGTTGAGCGGGTTGCGTGCGATATTCACGCCCGGCGCGAGTTGGACGGCGACTCCCTTGTGCCACGCCTCCCAGCCGAGCGCCGCACCGAGCCGTTGCTGCATCGTGGGATCCCAGCTCGCGGCCTGGGCGATACCGTCCGGAAACGCGGTCGTGTTCGTCTGCGCGTCGCCGACCCCGGCGCCGGCGTCGTTGAAGATGAGCTCCGGTATGCACAGCGCCGGGACGGCGGGGATCTCGTCCGCGCCGCCGTACGCGCCGGCCTC
>JAOPWA010000052.1 GCA_025965915.1 Dactylosporangium sp.
CTCGGCGCTGACCCTGCGGACCAGGTCCAGGACGTTCTGGGTCTGTACCACGCCGAGGGCTGCGGTCGGCTCGTCGAGAAAGATGACTTTCTGTGCCCAGGCAGCAGCACGTGCCACCGCGATGCCCTGCCGTTGACCACCGGACATCGACCCCACCGGGCCGTCCAGGTTCCGCACGGTCGCACCCAGACGGTCGAAGGCGCTGCGGCTGCCCTCGCGCATCGCCTTCGTGTCCATGAAGCCGGCCCATCCGCGCAGGCCCTTGTGCATCACCTCGCGGCCGAGGTACATGTTCTGCACCGGCGAGAGGTGCGGCGCGAGCGCGAGATCCTGGAACACCGTCTCCATGCCCAGTTCCCGCGCGTCGTTGGGAGACGTCAGGTGAACCGGACGACCCTCGAACAGGATCTCTCCCGCGTCAGCGGGTTCCGCTCCTGACAGGATGCGTACCAGCGTGCTCTTGCCGGCTCCGTTGTCGCCGATGAGCGCGACAACCTCGCCGGCGTGCACCTCGAAGTTGGCGTCCTCCAGCGCTTGGACATGCCCGTACTGCTTGGTGATCCCGCGCGCCTCCAGTACCAGGCTCATGGCTGGCTCACCGCCTCCGTCCAGGGCCGCGCCCGCCCGCTCACCGTGTCCAGGCAGGTCTGCAGCCGCTGGCGCGCAACGGTGTCGAGGAACTCCTGGCGTGCGTCACCTTCCAGGCCGATCGCCTCTTTCCAGATCGAGCGGCCCCCGATGAATCCGGACGCACCGCCCTCGTCGCAGGAGACCCGCAGGACGTTCTGGAACTCGTCGAATCCGACACCTGCCGACAGCACCGCCCAGGGGCCGTTGACGACCTCGGCGAGTCGCCGGCAGCCCCGCGCGGATCCCGGGTACTCCAGCTTGACCAGGTCGGCGCCCGTCTCGGCGATCAGCGCGGCCGCCTCCACGATCAGGTCCTCACGCTGCTGTGCCGTCAGCGGCTCTTCGCCCGGCAACTGGTAGATCAGGTTCTCCACCACCGACGGCACGCCGCTTGCCTTGCAGTCGGCGACGACCTGGCGAACCACCTCGAGCACCTCGGCTGCGATGTCCGGGCCGTCGCCGACGGGACGGCCCGGACGCAGCTGGACCAGGAACTTCAGCGCGTCACCGCCGATGCCGGAGACCCACTCGGCGTTCAGGGCCGGGTCGCGGTGGGTGCGGGGCTCGCCGTTGTAGTTGCCGCGCTCGGCAGGCTCAGCCGCGACCAACAGTCCGCAGGTCTTGGCAAGCGCACCGGCCTCGGTGACCGCCGGAACGCCGAACGTCGGGTCGAGCAGGATGGCGCTGGCCAAGGGCGTCAGTGCTGCTGCGACGTCGACCTTCGCCTGCCGCATCTCGCGCTCGTCAGCGTCGTGGCCCACGGCGGCGAACATCCGGCGCAGGGTGTTTCGCTGGTCCATCGCGACGATGGAGAAGACGCCGTTCTCGTCTGCGATCGAGGCGAGACCGCTGCGGGCGGCAGCTTCGGTAGACACTGGCTTCGTCATACGTTTTCCTCTTGTCGAGTGCCGGATCTAGGGCTTGTCGAGGGCCAGGAACGCTCCTGGTCCTGTTGGCTAGCGGTGTCGAGGAACCGCTGTGTCACGTCAGCCACCGGGGCGTCGTACGCGGCGCACGCGCCGAACAGCGCCGCACCACGCGTGCCGGGCTGGTCAACAGGGCAGAACCGCAGCCGTGGAATGCTGGTCACCTTGGAGTGCCGGAAGCTGCTCATCCGGGTCCAGCCGCCGGCTGCGACGGCGGAGCGGTGTTGGCCGACCACCGAGTTGATCGCCTCCAACAACGCCCTGGTCTGCTCGCTCAGGTGCGTCAGGGTCGCCGCCCAGAGGAGATCCGGACTCGCCCCATCCCGGATTCGCAGGCTGACATCGTTGTCGTGAATGGCGGCTCCCACCACCGCGATGCTGTCCCCGACGACAGCGTCGGGGGTCCAACGGCTGTCGAGTTCCTGCCTGCCCACCGGGTCGCCGGCACCGATCAGCGCGAGAACCCGGCGCATCACGAGGCCTGAACGCATTCCGCCGATCAGCACCGAATGCTCCGCCAACACGTGCCGGCCCGCGTCGATCCCCAGAGACACCAGGGTCGAGCGTTCGTCGTCGGTGAGAGCCCGCGGTACCGACCGCAACAGCACCTCCGCCGTACCGCAGGAATCAAACAGGTCCTGAGGCCCCGCCGCGCCCGCCCCGATAGCCGCGACCGGGTGGTCATGGCCGGCGACGGTGACGACGGCCCCTTCGAGGGCTGGGACGGCGGTGCAGGCCCGGACCCGGCCAGCACTCTGACCCGCCTGGCGGCTGGGCGGCAGGAACCGCTCGGAGACGCCCAGTTCCACGAGGGCCTCGGCCCACGGCTGCCCCGTCGCCTGGTCCAACAGCCCCGTGCGAGAGGCCAGCGACGGCTCGCTCACCTGTTCACCGGTGAGGACGTACGCCACGAACTCGGGGATGTTGAGCCAGCGTGACGACCTGTCCAGACGCACACCGGCCTGCCGCATCCAGAGCAGCTTCGGCAGGCTCCATTGCGGGCCGACCGGAAGACCGGTCCGGCGCGGGAACTCGGCGAGGAACGCGCTGTCGAGCGCGCCCAACTCCCGCGCCCCCCGCTCGTCGAACCAGGCGATGACCGGCGAGGTCTCACGGCCTTGGGCGTCGAGGATGACGCCGCTCTCCCCCAGGCCGGCGATTCCCATTCCGACGATGCGAACGGGGGCATCGAGTCGCCGTTCGGCTTCCTCGACGACGTCGGCGAGGGTACGCAGCACGTCGTCGACAAGCGCGCGGCCGGTTGTCTCGACCCGTCCCTGCGGAGTCTGCGCCCAGGTGGTCGGACGGCGGGCGAACGCCACCATCACACCGTCGGGCTGCGTGAGCACCGCCTTGGTCTCGGTGGTACCGAGGTCCACGCCGGCAACGAGGTCTATGGAGAAGGTCATGGCGCCAGCTCCCCGCTTCCGCGCGGGACCACCTGAAGCGGCGCCCGAATGGTCTCCGGCGGAGGGTTCTCACCGGACAGTCGGCTGAACAGCCGCTCGGCAGCCAGCCGACCGATCAGCTCCGGTGAGTGGTCGATGACCGTGACCGGGGGCATGAGCAGTTCGGCCATCGCGAAGTCGCCGAAGGAGAGGAACGCGATGTCGGTCCGCTTGAGACGGTGCAGGGTCGGCAGGGACCTGAGTGAGCAACGCGTGTTCGCGCTGAAGATCGCGGTGGGCGGGTGATCCAGGGCCAGCAGTGCCTCGATGGCCTGTGCGGCGTCGCTCTGCGAGGGCTCTATCTCGACGATGTAGTCCGGATTGGCCTGGATACCGGCGTCCTCCAGGGCGTCCCGGTAGCCGGCGAGCCGGTGCCGCGCCGTCGCGACACCGAGTCGGTCGCCAAGGTGGGCGACGGATCGGTGGCCGTATGACAACAGATGTTCGACACCCATCCGGGCACCGCCCCGATCGTCCACCAGCACCGCATCCGCCTCGAGGTCCTCGGCCTTGCGGTCGATGAAGACCACGGGACAGCTGGACGCGCGCAGGTAGGAATGGTCTTCGGAGATCGAGGCGACGATCAGACCCGCGACCCGTCGCTGCGCAAGACCGTCGAGAACGATTCGCTCGCGCTCCTCCCGTCTGCGTGTACTGGCGATGATCACCGAGACGCCGCGGTCGAGCGCCATTCGTTCGATCTCACCGATGACACTCGCGAAGAACGGGTCGCCCACCTCGTCGACGACGACGCCGATCGTTTCGTCCAGGCCACGTCGAAGTGACCGCGCCAGCGGATCGGGTCGATAGTCGAGCTCGGCTACTGCCTGTTCCACCCGGGCCCGGGTCTCCGCCGAGACGCGATGATCGCCGTTGATCACCCGCGATGCCGTCTTGGTGCTCGTATGCGCGGCCAGCGCGACGTCGCGCAGCCGGACCCGCGGGCGTGTCATGACATCCACCCGGCCGTCTCGGGCTGCTGGTCGGCCAGCTCCCGCAACGCGGTGAGCAGGACTTCGACCCGCTCAGGGGCCACCCCACCGGCGCGCAGCTGCTCACACGAGGCGCTGGCCGTTGCGGAACCACGCAGCACAGCCGCGCCCCAGTGGGCCGGGGCAGCCGCAGCGTCGCGCTCCAGCTCGAGGATCACCCCTGCCAGGAACGAGTCGCCCGCCCCCACTGCGCTGACGACGTCCACCTGCACCGAGGGGAACCACCGCACCCGGGCGGGCGATCCTTCGGCGAGGGCGACTCCGTGCGCTCCGGCCGTCACCGCGGCGTTGCGGCTTCCCAACCGGCACAACGTCACCGCCGCCTCGATGGCGCGCTCACGCACGTCCTCGTCGGCGTCGGCGAGCACCGAGCCCGTCGCCCCTGAGATGGCCGCTTCGGCCTCCTGCAAGTTCGGTGAGACCAGGTCCGGCTCGCTGGCCAGTGACGCGCGCAGCGGTCCGGGGGCGGTGTCCACGAGCGCCAGCACACCGGCTTCATGAGCCAGCTCGACCAGCTGTCCGTAGCCGGCGTCGGGGGCGCCGGGCGGCAAGCTGCCCGAGCAGGCCAGCGTCCGGTGTCCGGGCAGGCTCTTTCGCACGGCCTCGACGTATCGATCCCAGGCCCCGGCATCCAGCGTTGACCCCGGCTCGTTCAGAACGGTGGTCCGGCCACCCGGCTGCTCGATCATGATCATCGCCATCCGGGCGTCACCCGGCATGGCGACATCCACGACCTCGGCGCCCTCGTCGTGCAGCAGTCCCAGCAGCCGACCCCGATCCCGGTCGGCCACCAGCCCGACAAGCGTGGCCGGGTGCTGGTGAGCGCGTGCGACCCGCGCGATGTTGACACCCTTGCCCCCGGCCGTGACCTCCACGGACAAGGCGCGCATGACCGCGCCGGGCACGAGTTGCGACACGAACTGCGTCCGGTCCAGACACAAGTTCGGCGTGGCGATCAACACCGGCTATCCCCTCAACTGGATGTAGGTAATCGATGTCATGACGCTGCGGGCGAGCTCGAGACCAGTTCGGAATGGAGACGCGGCTGAACGCCCGTTCACCGCATGAGGTAATCGATGTCACGGCAGTGACGAAACTATGGGCGTGAGCTGAGCCACTGTCAAGATGTCCGGGAGATTTCCACGAAATTTCGTCACCCTCTCGTATTGATGTCGCCGGTCCGACGACTCGCCGCGCCCTGATTTGCCAGATTCAACGGGGACAGGCGGCCGTGGCTTGCGCCCGACCACCCGTTACGTTTCGTCCGTAACCAAGGCCAGGATCGAAGGAGGCACCGTGCACGCGGGCATTCCAGCTCTGGTGGTGACCGGGCCACCGGCGAGCGGCAAGTCCACGCTCGCCGGCGTACTCGCCCGGCACCTCGGCGCGGTTCTGCTGGACCAGGACGTGGTCACCGGACCACTCACCGCCGTGGTGGCAGGGCTGCTGGGCACCGACGACCTGGACAGCACCGAGTTGGCCAACGCGACCCGGCAGGCTCGGTACGAAACGCTGCTGGCCGTCGCCGCGGACAACCTCGCCCAGGGTCGCCCTGTCGTCCTGGTCGCGCCGTTCACCGACGAACGGCGCCGGCCGGCCGCTTGGCAGCAACTGGCGGCCCGCCTCGCCGACGCGGGTGGCCACGCGGTTCTCGTCTGGCTGCGCCTCAGCCCCGAGCAGCTGCTGGCGCGCATGCGCGGACGTGCAGCGGACAGGGACCGGGGCAAGCTCGTCGACATGCCCGGTTACCTCGCACGGGTCGACCTACGGCCGCCGGAAGTCGAGCACCTGGCCGTGGACGCGTCTGACGACCTGGCGACCCAGGCGCGCACGATCCTGACGTCGCTGTCTTGACGAAACGCCACCGAGGGCAGATAGTTCGTTCCCAGCCTTTGACAACGATTACCCACGCCGCCGCATCGCGGCATGACGCGCGTCGTTGTGAGCTACGCGCCGTCGGCGAGGCGCACATTCGTCGCCCGACGTCGAGGCCACGAATGGCTCACCAACCGGTCAGCCGTCCTCCGCCGCCCGGTACGTCTGAAGCACCGACCGCAACGATGAACAACCCTATGGAGAGCTGAATGAGTGTTGGGCCATGGACTGGCTCCCCCATCGTCCTGCCAGCTAACCAACCCGCCGATCGGTTCTACCTCGGTGGTGCGCGCATCGCCGAGTTCCGCGGCATCGAGCCGTCCGGCGATCATGTGCCCGAGGATTGGGTGGCGTCCACCACGACGGTGGCCGGATTCGACGAGCTGGGCCTCACGATCCTGCAGGACGGCACCTCCCTGCGAGCCACGATCGCGGAAAATCCCTTGCAATGGCTGGGCAAAGCTCACGTCGACCGGTTCGGCGCCGACCCGGCACTCCTGGTGAAGTTGCTCGATGCCGGCGAGCGGTTGCCGGTGCACGTCCACCCGGACGACACCTTCGCCCGGTCCCATCTCGGGTGCCGGACCGGCAAGACCGAATCGTGGATCGTACTCAGCGCCACACCCGGCGCGCAGGTCCATCTCGGCTTCCGCGAGAACATGGACCCGGCGGTACTCGCGGACTGGGTCGGGCGTCAGAACCGGCCGGCGCTGTTGTCCGCGTTGCACGGGATCGACGTCGCCGCCGGCGACACGATATTCGTCCCGGCCGGACTTCCGCACGCCATCGGCGCCGGTATCTTTCTGCTCGAGTTGCAGCAAGCCGCCGACCTGTCCCTGCTGCTCGAGTACGACGGCTTCGCCGTTGACGGCCCGCGTGAGGGCCATCTCGGCATCGGTTTCGACAGCGCGTTGTCCTGCGTCCGCCACCAGGCGGTTCCGCCCGAAATGCTGACAGAACTGTGCGGCGGGATCGACGCCACCCGGATCTTCCCCCCGCAGGCCGATGCGTTCTTCCGCGCTGATCGCCACATCGGGCCCAACCCGTCGACGTGGGAACCCGGCTTCGCCATCGTCGTTGTGCTCGGCGGTTCCGGGCGACTGACGTGGGCGGAAGACCAATCATGCGAACTACGTCGCGGCATGTCGGTCCTGCTGCCCTGGAATGCCGGTCCGGTGCGGGTGGACGGTCCGGTCGAGCTGATCAGATGCCGCCCACCGGCTCTATAAAGGAGCTCAGACATGTCCGGGTACGACAAGTTGTTCCGGCTCGATGGCCGGCGCGCCGTGGTGGTGGGTGCCGGCAGTGGGATCGGCCGCGAGTGCGCCAGGGCCCTGGCGGCGCACGGTGCCGAGGTCATCTGCGCCGACCGGGATGCGGCCAGCGCCGCACAGACCGCACAGCTGGCCGGCGGTTCGGAGTACCAGCTGGACGTCCTGGACTCGGCCGCGGTGACCCGGGCCGCGGCCGAGCTGGGCGAGGTCGACATCCTCGTCTTCACCGCCGCCACCAACGTCCGTAAGCGGCTGCTCGACTACACGCAAGAAGAGTTCGACCGGGTCGTGGGGCTCAACCTCGCCGCCTCGTTCGGGCTGGTGCGGGCCTTCGGCGCGGGCATGGCTGAGCGGGGCAGGGGAAGCATCATCGGCTTCGCGTCGATCCGTGCCTTCACGGTCGAGCCGGGCCAGGGCGTCTACGCGGCCACCAAGGCGGGACTTGTGCAACTGCTGCGCACCGCCGCCGCCGAGCTCGGGCCTCAGGGCGTGCGGGTCAACGCGGTCGCCCCGGGAGTCGTGGAAACACCGCTCACCGCCCAGATCAAGGCCAACCCCGAGTGGTACGACGCGTATGCCGCCAAGAGTGCGCTCGGCCGCTGGGCGCAGGCCGAGGAGATGGCGGGGGCGGTGGTCTACCTGGCAGGTGACGCGGCGAGCTTCGTCACCGGTACGTGCCTGCTCGTCGACGGCGGATGGACCGCGATCGACGGCCGCTTCGATCCCCCCAACTGATCCCGCGCGGTGGTGTCGCGGCAGGCGCGACACCACCGCGGGCGATCGAACCGTCAGGCTGGGCGGATGATCGCCATTCGGGTGACGGTCAGTTCCTCGACCGCGAAGCGGGGGCCTTCGCGGCCGGTCCCCGAGTCCTTCACGCCGCCATAGGGCATGTTGTCGGCGCGGAACCCCGGCACCTCGTTGACCACCACGCCGCCAACCCGCAGGCGCTCCACCGCGGCGAACGCCGTCGACAGCGAGCGGGTGTAGACGCTGGCGTGCAGCCCGTACCGCGACCGGTTGACCAGATCCAGTGCGCTGTCGATGTCAGCGACGACGCGTACGCACACCACGGGACCGAAGACCTCCTCGTCCCACACGTCCAGGCCGTCGCGTACGTTGGCCAGCACGGTCGGGCGCATCGCTTTCCCGTCGTGCTCGCCGCCCGCCACGAGCGTCGCGCCCATCTCGATCGCGTCGGCGACCCATCCGCGTACCCGCTCGGTCGAGCGCGCGTCGATCAGCGCCGCGACGCGGGTCGCCTCCTCACGGGGGTCACCGACCTCGATCTTCGACACCCGGTCGGCCAGCAACGAGAGGAACTCCTCGGACACCTGCTCCTCGACGAGTACCCGCTGCACGGAGATGCAGGCCTGCCCGGAGGCGTAGTAGCCGCCTCGCGCCACGGCGTCGGCGGCGGCATTCAGATCGGCGTCGGCCGCCACCACCAGCGCGGCGTTGGAGCCGAGTTCCAGCAGCACTTTGGTGGGGGCCGCGGCGCGCGCGATGGCGTGCCCGACCGCGGCGGACCCGGTGAAGGACACCGCGCCGACGCGCCGGTCACTGACCAGCGTCTCGCCCACCTGGACGCCACCGGTCACCACCTGGACGGCCTCGGCCGGCAGCCCCACCGCGGCGCCGGCCTCGCGCAGCAGGTGCACCAGCCAGAGCGTGGCCAGCGGTGTCTGCGGCGCAGGTTTGCAGACAATCGGGCAGCCGGCAGCCAGCGACGGCGCGATCTTGTGCGTGGCCAGCAGCAGCGGGTAGTTGAAGCCGGCGATGCCCACCACCACGCCGATCGGCCGGCGGGTCCAGAACCCGATCAGCCCCTCGCCGGACGGCAACAGGTCCAGCGGCACGGTCTCACCGTGCAGCCGGGCCACCTCCTCGGCCGCGGTCTCCAGCGTCACCAGCGTGCGTGCGACCTCGACCCGGCAGTCGACCAGCGGTTTGCCGGTCTCGAGCACCAGGAGCCGCTCGAACTCCACGCGCCTGGCCGCCAGCGCGTCGCGGGCGCCCAGCAGCGTCGCGCGACGGGCGTGCGAGGGCAGCGCCGCCATCCGGTCGGTGACCGCCACCGCCGCGTCCAGCGCCGCTCTGGCGAGGGTGACATCGCCGACCGGCGCCTGCGCCACCTCGGATCCGTCGTACGGGAACCGGACAGCGGCCGTCGTGGGTGGCTGCACCCAGCCGGCTCCGATCGGCAGCCCACCCGGGAACGGTGCCTCGAACAGACTCATGCCCGCTTCCACTCCTTTACCGCACTCGGATAGATGTCGGCGTACGAGCGGAATGCGCCAGCGCTGGTCGCGGCGAGCATGCCGTGGACGACCGCCCGGCTGAACGCGTCGGCGGCCGCGGCGAGCACGTCGTTGAACGCGACCGGGTCGAGGCCGGGGCCGGCGCCGGTGGCCAGGGCGAATACGGTGTCACCGTCGAACATGGAATGCACCGGGCGGATCGCGCGCGCCATGCCGTCGTGAGCGATCCCGGCGAGCTTCTGGCACTGGGCCTTGGTCAGCGTCGCGTCCGTGGCCACCACCCCGATGGTCGTGTGGAACGGTTCGCCGAGACCGGCGCCGGTCACCGCGGTCGTCGCTTCGGCGGCCGCTGCTCGCTCGCTCTCGTCGGGCGCCCGCAGCCCGTCGAACTCACCGGCCAGGCCGAACCGCGCGCCGTACAGTTCGCCGGTCGCGGGGTCAATGGTGGATCCGACGGCGTTGACCACGGCGAGCGCCGCCACGGTGACTCCGGTGTCGAGGACGACGCTCGCCGAGCCGACCCCACCCTTGACGTCGCCCGCCAGCGCTCCGGCGCCCGCGCCGACCGCGCCGAGTTCGACCGGCCCGACGCTTGCCGCGTCATAGGCGGCCGCGCCGAACTCCACACCCGGCGTTGCCCGGAACTCGCCGCCCCGGCCCAGGTCGAACAGGACCGCGGCGGGCACGATCGGGACCACCTGACCTTCTACGGTGCCGACCGGGAACCCGATCTTCGCGTCGGCCAGCCGTTCCATGACTCCGGTGGCGGCCGCCAGCCCATAGGCGCTGCCACCGCCGAGCACGACGGCGTGTACGCGCTCGACGAGGTTACGGGGGTCGAGCACGTCGGTCTCGCGGGTGCCGGGGCCCCCGCCTCGCACGTCCACTCCCCCGACGGCCCCCTCGGGCGGGGTGAGCACGACGGTCGTACCAGTGAGCCAGCCGGCGCCGACCCGGTGGTAGTGCCCGACCTTCAACCCTGCGACGTCGGTCAGCGTGTTGGTCGGACCCGGCCGGAGTGTCGACGTCACCGCGCACCTACCGCGCCGCGCGACCGCGGGCCGCGCCCGCTCAGAAACCGGCGGGCCGCCTCGGCGTAGACCCTGGCGTAGCGGACGATGTCGTCGACCTCGACGTACTCGTCCGCCTGGTGGGCGATCCACTTGCCCCCCGGCCCGTAGACGACGCTCGGCACGCCGCCGTGCACCGTGAGGATGGTGCCGTCGGTCGTGCCCGGCACGCCGCCGTACCTCGGCTCGTCCCCGGTGACCGCCGTATGTGCGGCGGCCAGCGCGACGACCACCGGATCGCCGATCGGAGTGTCGACGGGCGGGCGGTCGACCAGCACCGCGACGTCGACGTGTACCTCGTCGGCCGCACCCAGGGCGGACGCCGTTTCGGTGACCCGCTTCACCAGGTCCGCGTGGTCGACGCCGGGCACGGTACGCACGTCGACCGCGACGGTTGCCTTGGCGGGGACCACGTTGATCTGGTCGAGGTCGCCGGCGGTGGCCACCGTGGGCGTGATGTAGGGCCAGCCGAGGTGCTCGTGCTCGCCGTGCGTGGCGTGCAGTTCGTTCTGCAGGTCGGCCAGTGCCCGCAGGAACGCACCCAGGGTGCCGATCGGGTTACGGGCGTGCTGCGGCATCGCGCCGTGTGCCATCCGGCCGTGGAAGTCCACCCGCAGCCGGATCCCGCCCTTGGACACCGGGCAGATCTCGCCCCCCTCGGGCTCGCAGACGATCGCCGCGTCCACGTCCGCCGCCAGCCCGGAATCCACGAAATGGTGGACGCCGAGCATCAGTCCCTCCTCGTCGGCCAGTGCGCAGACCTTGATCCGGCCCGGAAACGCCCCGGCGAGTTGCAGCGCGCGAACCGCGTAGAGCATCGCGGCCACGCCGGACTTCATGTCCGCGGCGCCTCGGCCGTAGAGCCGACCGTCGCGCACCTCGGCGCCGTACGGGTCGACGGTCCAGGTATCCAGGGAGCCCTCGGTCACCACGTCGGTGTGGCCCTCGAACATGAGGGTCGGGCCGTCGCCGCCACCACCGTCGACGACGGCCACCACGTTCGGTCGACCCGGCGCGGCCAGGGAGATCATGGGCTCCCATCCGAACTCGCGCATCTTCGCGGCGACCAGGTCGGCGGCGGCCTGCTCGGACCGGCCGTTCGGGGCGTCGTTGACGCTGGGTATCCGCACCAGCGCGCGGGTGAAGGCGACGACGCCGTCGGAGTCGACCTGGATGGAGTCGACGTCAGTCGGGACGGTCATCGTGGAGCTCCTTGCGTTCGGTGCGGGCCGTCCGGTGCACGGCGAGGGCTTTCTCCAGCGTCGGCGCGGCGGCGAGCAACGCCTGGGTGTACGGGTGGCGAGGGTTGTCGTACACGCTCCCGGTGGCGCCCCGCTCGACGATCTCGCCGTCGCGCATCACCGCGACCGTGTCGCAGACGTGGCGTACCACCGAGAGGTCGTGGGAAACGAAGACGAGCGTGAGCGAGAACTCGTCGACGAGATCCATCAGCAGGTTGAGAATCTGCGCGCGCACCGACACGTCGAGTGCGCTGACCGGCTCGTCGGCGACGAGGACCTTCGGTCGGGGCGAGAGTGCCCGGGCGATCGAGATGCGCTGCCGCTGCCCGCCGGAGAACTGGTGGGGGTAGCGGTCGGCGGCCGCGGCGGGCAGTCCGACGGCGTCCAGCAGTTCGGCGACCCGGCCGCGGGCGTCGGGGTGGCCGAGCGCGATGAGCGGCTCCCTGATGATGTCGCCGACCTTCATCCTCGGGTCCAGCGAACCCATCGGGTCCTGGAACACCATCTGCAGGTCACGGCGCAGGAATTTCAGCGACCGCTCGGGTGCGCGCGCGATCTCCTTGCCCGCGAACCGAATCGAGCCGGACGTGGGTCGGTCCAGTCCGGCCAGCAACCGGATGAGCGTGGACTTGCCGGACCCGGACTCGCCGACGATGCCGAACCGCTCGCCGTAGCCGATGTCGAGATCGACGCCGCGCAGCGCCTGCACGACCGGGCCCGGTCGGGTCAGCGAACGGCGTGGCCGGCGGTAGCGGCGCACCACGTCTCGAGCCGAAATGACAGGGTCACTCACCGGCCACCTCCCACCGGATGCCAGCAGGCGAATCCCCGCGCGGGCGAACCGGTCCACCCGGGCATTTCCTCGCACGCCGACGTGGCGCGGGGGCAGCGGTTGCGGAACACACACCCGTCCGGGAACTCGCCGCCGCCCGGCACGACGCCGGGAATGGTGCGTAGCCGGCCGCGGTCGTCGACGGCGGTCAGGTCGGAGGCGGCGATCAACCCGTCCGTGTACGGGTGCCGCGGCGCGGTGAACGTGTCGTAGACGTCGCCGGTCTCGACCACGCGTCCGCCGTACATGACGACGACCCGCTCGCACACGGAGGCCACCACCGGTAGGTCGTGGGTGATGAACAGCAGTGCGCTGCCGCGCTCGGCCGTGAGCTCCACGATGAGCTCGAGCATCTGCGCCTGGACGGTGACGTCGAGCGCGGTGGTGGGCTCGTCGCAGATCAGCAACGCCGGATCGTTGGCGAGCGCGATCGCGAGCATGACCCGTTGGCGCTGGCCACCGGAGAGCTGGTGCGGAAACGCCCGCGCGGTCGCCTTCGGCTCGGGCAGGCGGACCCGCGTCAGCAGGTCGACGGCCGCCGCCGCGGCACGGCCCCGGGTCGGTTGGGTGCGGTGCAGCAGCATCACCTCAGCGACCTGGTCACCGACCCGCATCACCGGATTGAGCGCGGTCATCGGTTCCTGGAACACCATGGAGACGAGCTTGCCGCGTACCTTCGCCAGCTCACGCTCGCCCGCGCCGAGCACGTCGTGGGGCACCCCGTCGAGACGGATCGAACCGCTGGCCCGCACCCCCTCGGGTAACAGGCCCAGTAGCGACATCGCGGTCAGGGACTTGCCGGAGCCGGACTCGCCGATCAACCCCACCCGCTCACCGGCGCCGATACCGAAGGACACGTCTGCGACCAGCGGCACGTCCCCCGCGTCGATACGCAGGTCGCTGACCGTCAGAATCCCTGTTGCCCGCACGACCGTACTCACCTGTGCTCCCGGAGCTTGGGGTCGAGCCAGTCGCGCAGCCCGTCACCGAGCAGGTTGAAGCCGAGAACGGCGACCGCGATGGCCAGACCGGGCCAGAACGCCAGCCGCGGTGTGGAGAAGATGAGCTCCTGGGACTCCTGAAGCATCCGGCCCCACGACGGAATCGGTGGCCGGGTGCCGAAGCCGAGAAACGACAGCGCCGCCTCCGCGAGGATCGCTATCGCGAACGACACCGACGCCTGCACGATGAGGATGCTGGCGATGTTCGGCAAGACGTGGCGCAGCGCGATCGCGAGTCGCGACCGGCCCGCGGAGCGGGCGGCGAGTACGTAGTCGGTGTGCATGACGCTCAGCGTCTGTCCCCTCGCTACCCGGGCGAACGCGGGGATCGTCGCGACCCCGATGGCGGTCATGGCGGTGAGTGTGCCGGCACCGAAGACCGCGCCGAGCATGATCGCGAGCAGCAGCGCCGGGAACGCGAAGAGCAGGTCGTTGGCGCGCATGACCAACTCGCCGACCCAGCCGCCCACCATGCCGGCGAGCATGCCCAGCGGAGTGCCGAGCACCGCCGCGATGCCGACCGCGACGATCCCGACGTAGAGCGTGGTACGCGCGCCGACCATCAGCCGGCTCACCACGTCCCGGCCGAACTTGTCGGTGCCCAGCAGGTAGTCACCGCCGAACGCCGGCGACAGCCGGTGCAGCGGATCGACGTGTACGGGGTCGTACGGCGTCCAGACGAACGACGTCAGCGCCGACAGCACCACCAGCCCGACCAGGGTACCGCCGACGATCATGCTGGCGTTGAGCCGGCGCGGTCGGCGCCGTGGCGTGCCGGCCGCCGGCAGGCTCGCGAGCTCGCTCACCGGGCACCTCGCAGTCTCGGGTCGAGCACCACGTACAGGACATCGACCAGGAAGTTGATCGCCAGTACGGCGACCACCAGTACCATGACGGTGCCCTGCACGAGCAGCAGGTCACGGTTGGCCACGCCGTCGAGCAACAGGCTGCCCAGGCCGGGCAGCGTGAAGACCCGCTCCACCACGACCGCGCCGATCAGCAGCGTGGCCAACTGTAGGCCGAGCACCGTCACCACCGGGATCGCGGCGTTACGGGCGCCGTGGCTCCACAACGCACGGTAGAGCCCCATCCCCTTGGCCCGTGCGGTGCGGATGTAATCCTCGCGGAGGATGTCGAGGACCGCGGAGCGGACGTACCGGCTGAGGACCGCGCCCTGCACCAGGCCGAGCGACAGCGACGGCAGCAGCAGTTGCTGCAACCAGGCGACGGGATCCTCGGTCAGCGGGGTGTAGCCGCCGGAGGGAAGCACCTGCCAGGTGACGGCGAACAGGAAGACCAGCAGGATCCCGGCGAGGAACGCCGGCACCGCCACCCCGGCCTGGCTCAGCCCCGACAGGAGCAGTCCGCCGACGCTGCGGTGGCGCACCGCGGCGGCGCTGCCCAGCGGCACCGCCACCACGATCGCGATCAGCATCCCGAACAGCACCAGCCACAGCGTCACCCCGAGCCGGTCGGCGATCTGCGGGCCGATGCGGTCGCCGGAGACGTAGGACAGGCCGAAATCGCCGGTCGGCAAGCCTGACACCCAGTCCATGAACTGCACGGTCAGTGGCCGGTCCGTACCGAACTCGGCGCGCTTGGCCGCGATCGCAGTCGGGGTGGCGTTGACACCCAGCGCGATCGCGGCCGGATCGCCGGGGAGCACCGCCATGAACGCGAACACGGCGACCGAGGCGACGGCGGTACTCGCGGCGAACACCGCCGCGCGCACGAGCAGGTACAGGGCCACGTCGGTTACCTCAGGCCTTGGCCTTGGAGAGCACGGTGACGTCGAAGGACTCCGACACCAGGTTCTTCGGCAGGCCCGTCACACCCTTCGTGGCCACGATGAGGTTCGGGAACAGGAACAGGAAGTCGGCCGCCGCGTCCTCGGAGACCACGCGCGCCGCCTCCTTCATGCTCGCGACCTGCTCCTGCTCGGTGCCGGCGTCCGCCTTGGCGAGCAGTCCCTGAACCTTGGGGTTGTCGTAGCGCAGGTAGTACTTCGGGTTTCCGAACAGGGCACCGAGGTCGCGCGGCTCGACATGGTTGATGATCGACATGTCGTAGTCGGCCTGCTTGAAGACGACATCCAGCCACCGGGCCGGGAACTCCAGCGGCTCGATGTCGACGGTGACTCCGACCTCGGCGAGCTGCGACTTGACGACCTGCGCCGTGGCGACGGCGTAGGGCAGATTCGGGATGCGCAGCCGCAGCTTGAGGTTGCTCTGGCCGGCCTCCGCGAGCAGCGCCTTGGCCTTGGCGGTGTCGTGCGGAGCCACGCCGGTCAGGTCCTCGTACCATGGGTCGCTGGGCGGCACCATGCCGCCGATGAGCTGACCGCGGCCGGCCCAGGCCGTGTCGAGCAGCGCCTTGTGGTCGATCGCCTGCCGGATCGCCTGGCGTACCCGCTTGTCGTTGAGCGGAGCCTTGCTGTTGTTGAACGACAGCACCACCTCGCCGGTCGTGGTGCCCTCGATGACCTCGTACTTGGAGTTGTTCGAGAACTGCTGCAGCGACTCCGGCGCCTGCACCGTGGAGATCACGTCGATCCCGCCGGTGAGCAGCGCGTTGTTCATCGCGGTGGCGTCTTTGTAGTACTTCAGGACGACCTTTTCCACCTTGGGCTTGGTGCCCCAGTAGCTCGTGTTCGCCGTGTAGGTGATCGCGTCCCCGCGCTTCCACGACTCGAGCTTGTACGGGCCGGTGCCGACGGGTGTATTGGGCAGGTCGGCCACGCCGTCGCGGCTGAACATCGCCCCGACCCGGGTCGCCATCTTGTAGAGCCAGGAGTTACTGGGCTTGCTGAGGGTGACGACCGCAGTGGTGTCGTCCTTCTTCTCCACGTTGGACACCACGTCCATCGCGGATTTCAGCGAGACCTTCCAGTCGGTCTTCACCCGGTTGATGCTGAACACGACGTCATCGGCGGTGAACTTCTTACCGTTGGTGAAGGTCGCGTTGTCCTGGAGGTGGAAGGTGTAGGTCTTGCGGTCCGCGCTGATGTCCCAGGACTTGGCGAGTAAGGGGACTACCTTGCCGTCCTGGTCGAGCTTGACCAGCCCCTCATAGATGTTGACCAGCAGGGCCTGCGGGATGGCGACGCCATCGGTACTGGTGAAGTCGAGGTTGGCCGGCTCGGCGACGAAGCCGACGGAGAGGCTCTTGACGTTGGCCGACCCTCCCCCTCCTGACCCCGACGAGCAGCCGGCGGCGGTAATCGCGAGCGTGGCGGTCGCGACGCCCGCGACGAGCCGGGTAAGCGGTCGTGTCACGGCGTTTCTCCTGGTAACAGGGGCCGGGCGGAGCCGGTCCGGGCTGGATTCGACGGGTTGCGAGGTCAGGCGGCAGGGGCCTGCACGGCTTCGCGTGTGCCCGGCCGGCCGATCGCGCCGACGCGCACCGCGGGCAATCCATGGAGCTGATCGACGGCGTCCGGCGGCATCGCCGCGCCGATGCGCAGGCAGTGCTCGCCACCCCAGTCGAGCGCGAGGACGTCCAGGGTGGCGCCGGCCCGACCGGCGGCGGCGTGCAGGACCGGAAGACTGGCGTCGACCACCTTTGGGCCGACGCCGTCACCCGGGATCACTGCCAAGCCGACGTGCTGCACGCTCGGCTCCCCGATCTAGGAGGACTCTTTACCGGCACTGGTCTGACCAGTAGCCTCAGTGCACTCACGCTCTCATCGACGTGCAGGAAGGTCAAGAGCGCAACGCCGCTGTCTCCGGCCCGGCGTCCCCGCTTGCGAAGAGAGGGATCCTTGACATCCTCCACCGCCCTAACGGGCGGGGATTCCCGCAGTCGCCTGCGAGAGTTCCTGCTTCACCGGGCCGCGCCGTCCCCGCTCAAGCGGTTGGGGTCTTACCGGCCCTCCACAGGCGTTAATGTCCGCCAGCCCGGCGGCCAGAATATTCAGGGCGGCGTTGACGTCCCTGTCGTGTCTCGCCCCGCAGGGGCACGTCCACTCCCGCACGTCCAGTGGCATCGACTCGACCAGCCGCCCGCATGCCGAGCACAGCTTCGACGACGGCAACCAGCGGTCGACCGCGATCAGTTTCCGGCCGTACCACCGGGTCTTGTACTCCAGCATGGTGCGCAGCTGCGACCAGGCCGCATCCGAGATGGCGCGGGCCAGGCAGTGGTTGCGCACCATGGTGTGCACGCTGAGGTCTTCGATCACGACTGTTTGGTTGTCACGGACGAGTCGGGTGCTCAGCTTGTGCTGGTGGTCGCGGCGCCGGTCGGCGATCCGGGCATGGATCTGGGCGACTTTCAGCCGCGCCTTGGCGCGGTTGGCCGAGCCCTTCTCCTTACGAGAGAGGCCACGCTGGGCCTTGGCGAGCTTGCGCCGGTCGGTGCGCTCATGCCGGGGGTTGGTGACCTTCTCGCCGGTGGACAGGGTGACCAGCGCGGCCAGGCCGGCGTCCACGCCGACCGTCCTGTCGGTCGGCGAGAGGGTTTTGACGGTAGTTTCGACCAGGATGCTGACGTGCCAGCGTCCGGCCGCATCGTGCGACACCGTGACCGTGGAGGGTTCGGCGCCGTCTGGCAGCGGCCGCGACCACACGATGGCCAGCGGCTCGGCCATCTTGGCCAGGGTGAGCTGCCCGTCGCGCCAGCGGAACGCCGAGCGGGTGTACTCCGCCGATGCCCGCGACCGCTTCTTGGACTTGAACCGCGGGTACTTGACCCGCTTGTCGAAGAACGCCGTGAACGCGGCCTGCAGGTGCCGCAGCGCCTGCTGCAACGGAACCGACGACACGTCTTTGAGGAATGCCAGGTCGGGGTCGCGCTTCCATTCGGTGAGCATCGCCGATGTCTGCGCGTAGGTGGTGTTGCGGCGCTGGGTGGCGTAGGCGCGGGTCCGCGC
>JAOPWA010000057.1 GCA_025965915.1 Dactylosporangium sp.
CACCGAGATGTCCGCCCTCAAGGCCGGGTGAAAGCCGGTGGAGTCGAGGTCCCGGTCCGCGGCCAGCTGCCGGGACCTGTCGCACTGGTCGGCGTAGCGCTTGAGCAGGTCGCCGAGCGACTCCGCACCGGGCTTGCCGAACTCGGCGTCAGGACCCTCCACCAGCCACGGCAGCGCGACGTCCGCTCCGCTGAGGACCCGCTCGAACCAGTTACGCTCCACCCAGTACAGGTGCGACACCAGGCCCGCCGGTGACATGACCGGCGACGACGGCAGCGGCGTACGCCAGGCGTCGTCCTCGGCCAGCCCGGCGCACTTCACATGGACGGTCGCCCGCTGGTAGTCCAACCAGTTCTCGAGCTGGCTGCGCTCGTCGCCGGCGAACGGCGGGTCGACTCTCTGCACGGCAACCTCCATCAGCGGATGGTAATCACGGACGGGGCACTCACGTCCATCGCCTTCTGCCCGCTGGCCAGCAGCGTGAGCGCGACGCGTGCCTTGTCGTCGTTCTGCGTCGCGTCCCCCCACACGATCTGGCGGCCGTCGCGCAGCTCCAACCGGATCCGGGCGGGCGCCTCCGCGACCAGCGCTGTCATCGGCTCGCGTAGCCCCGACGGCAGCGCGGCGAGGACGGCCAGCGCGGCGCGCGTGGCCGGGTCGTCCCGGCCGGGGGTGCGCAGCTTGAGTACCGGCAGCGCGACCGGCGGCCGTGGCGACCAGTCGAACACCGTGCCGCTACGGTCGACGACCGCGTACCGGTCGCCCACCGGCACGGCGGCCATCGGGGTGCGCTCGATGACGCGTACCACCAATGTGCGCGGCCACGCCCGGCTCACGGTCACGCTGGAGACCGGGGGCAGCCCGCCCACCCGCCGGGCCACGGCGTCCACATCGACGCGTACCAGCGGTGTACCGGGCGCCACCCGGGCCGCCGCGCGTACCTCGTCGGCGGTCACCAGTCGGGCGCCGGTCACCCGGACGTCGGCCACCCCCAGCAGCGGGGTCTCGTACACGACGGCGCCGATCAGAGCGACAACCGCGAGTACGCCGAGCGCGACCAGCCACGGCAGCACCGCGCGCAGCCGGCGCCGGCGTGCACGTTCGGAAAACCTGCGCACCGAGGCCGGGACCGCGTCACGGCGCGCCCGAACCAGCCGCCACCGACTGCTCAACTAAGTCTTCGTCCGTTCCGCGCCCACAGGGTCAATCGTCACGGGAGTGGCGCGCCACGTACCCGTTACCGTTGGACTCGGCTGACGTCGTCAGCGCGGCCAGCAACTCGTCACCCATGAGCGAGATCGGTGGCGCACCCATCGTCACGACGACATCGCCCTCGCGCGCCCGGCGCATGACCTCGGCGGGCACGTCGTCCCAACTGGGCACGAACACCTTCCTGTCGCCGGGCAGGCCGATCGCGGCCGTCAGCGCGACGCCGCCCTCGCCGGGCTCGCGGACCTCGCCGGGCCCGAACACCTCCAGCACGATCGCCTCGTCGCCGATGGCCAGCGCCGCCGCGATCTCGGCCTGGTGGTCGCGGGTGCGGTAGACCCGGTAGGGCTGGAAGACCACGATCAGCCGTCCGTCACCGGCAACCTCCCGCAACGTGTTCATCGCGGCCGTCATCGACGTCGGGTGATAGGCGTACTCGTCGTACACCCGCACGCCGGCGGCCGTGCCCTTGAGCTCGAAGCGCCGGCGCACCCCCGGAAACTCCGCGAGCGCCTCGACGACCGACGTGGCCTCGACACCCAGTCGCAACGCGGTGAGCACACCCGCCGCCGAGTTGAGCCCGAGATGCCGGCCCGGTACGCGCAGCGAGATCTCGCCCAACGACTTGCCCTCGAAGTCCGCCATGTACCGCACACCGTTGACCGACGAGACGATCTCGCTCATGCGCAGATTGGCGTCGGCCGCCTCGCCGTACGTGTACACGTCGATGCCCTCGGCGCGTACCCGCTCGGTCAACCGCCGCGCGCCCGGGTCGTCGGCGCAGGTGACCACGAACCCGTCGGGCTCCACCCCGCGGCAGAACTGGACGAACGCGTCCTCGAGGCCGGCCATGTCGCCGTACGTGTTGAGGTGATCGGCATCGATGTTGGTGACGATGCCGACGTGCGGCTGGTACACCAGGAACGACCGGTCGCTCTCGTCTGCCTCGGCCACGAAGTATTCGCCGCTGCCGTGGTGGCCGTTCGACCCGGCCTCGGAGGTCTCCCCGCCGATGAAGAACGACGGATCGAGGCCGGCGTGCTGGAGAATCAGCGTCGTCATCGAGGTGGTCGTGGTCTTGCCGTGGGTGCCCGCCACCGCGATCGTGCGCCGGCCGGCCATGGTCGCCGCGAGCGCCGCGGACCGGTGCATGATCCGCAAGCCCCGGCTGCGGGCCTCGACCAGCTCGAGATGGTCCTGCGGGATCGCCGTCGAGTAGACGACCGTGTCGACACCGTCCAGGTTGGATGATTCGTGCCGCATGTGGATGACGCCGCCGAGCGCGCGGAGCCCGGCGAGTGACGGCCACTCGCGCAACTCACTACCGGATACCGGGATGCCGCGGGTGAGCAGCAGGCGGGCCAACCCGCTCATGCCCACCCCGCCGACCCCGATGAGGTGTACCGCCCCCAGGTCCTCCGCCGTCAGCTCGGCGAGCTGATCAGGCTTGGCCGCATTCACTGACCCATCACCTCTCTGCGCTCGCTCCCGCTCACTGCCCCACCACCTCGTACATGAAGGTTCGCAACGCCTCGTCTCCGTCACGGCGTCCATACGCCGCGGCGGCCCTGCTCATCGCGGCCAGGCGCGCCTCGTCGCGCGCCAGCGGGACCACCGTCCGCTCGATCCAGTCCGGAGTCAGGTCACCGTCGTCGACGATCAGTCCGCCCCCGGAGTCGACGATAGGCAACGCGTTACGACGTTGCTCCCCGTTTCCGTAGGGTAGCGGCACGTAGACCGCCGGCATACCCACAGCCGCCGTCTCGGCACAGGTGATCGCCCCACCCCGGCACAGGGTGAGGTCGCCGGCCGCGTACCCCAGCTCCATCTCGGACAGGAACTTGACGGTCACGTACGGCGCGGGCAGGTCCGACGGGATGTCGACCGGCTCGTTGCGGGCGCCGATGATGTGCAGCACCTGAACGCCGGCCGCGGTGATCGCCTTCGCCGCACCGGCCATCGCGAGGTTGATCGATCGGGCTCCCTGCGAGGCACCGAACACGAACAGCGTGGGCAGATCCGGGTGGAGACCGAAGTGGGCGCGGGCCTCGGCACGGCGCGCGGCCCGATCGAGCGTGGTGATCGACCGTCGCATCGGCACGCCGGTCACGCGCGCCTGGCGCAGTGCCGGCACCTGCTCGACCTGGTGCGGGAAGCCCACCGCGATGTCATGGGTGAAGCGCATGCCCATCCGGTTGGCCACCCCGGGCGGCACGTTCACCTCGTGGATCACCATCGGGGTCTTGCGCCGCCACGCCGCGAGATAGGCCGGAACCGCGACGTAGCCGCCAAATCCCACCACCACGTCGGCCGACACCTCGTCGAGTACCTGACGGGTCACCCGGGCGGCGCGCCACATCCGGTCGGGGGTCCGCATCAGGTTCATGTTGACCGTGCGCGGCAACTGGTAGGCGGGAATGTTGCGCAGGTCATAGCCCCTGGGCGGGATGAGCTCGTTTTCCAGCCCCTTCGGGGTGCCGAGGCACGTGATCCGCAGCTGCGGATCGTGCTGTCGCAGACAGTCGGCGAACGCCAGCAACGGATAGATGTGCCCGCCGGTGCCCCCACCGGCAAGCACGACCGACCGTACTGGTTGCGCGTGCTGTCCCGCCATCCTTGGCTCCTCCCGTTCGGCTAGCGGTCCCGGCCGGCGCTCTTGGCCCGCCCGCTGGCGCTGGTAGCCCGTCCGCCGGCGCTCTTGGCCCGGGCGCCGGCACTGGTAGCCCGTGCGCCGGCGTTCTTGGCCCGTCCGCCCGTATCCCCCGGCGCGTCGGCCCCAGGGGGTGTGCCGCGATGCGGCAGCGGTGGCAACGGCGCCCAGACTAGCTGTACCCACCGACGCGGCGGACGGGCGTGTAGGGCTCTCGCGGCGTCGGGTTCGGCGCGGGCGAAGGACGTCAGGATGCCCGCCGCGACAAGCGCGACGACCAGGGCCGTACCTCCGACGGAGATGAACGGCAGCGGCACCCCGGTCATCGGCATGATGCCGATCACCCCGCCGATGTTGATCATCGCCTGTCCGACCAGCCAGCAGGTGAGGCCGGTGGCGACCAGCCGACGGAACGGGTGCTCGACCCGGCGCGCGATCCGCAGGCCGGTGTAGGCGAACACCGCGAACAGCGCCAGCAGCACCACACAGCCGACGACACCCAGTTCTTCGCCGATCACCGCGAAGATGCTGTCGTTGTGACCGTTGGGCAGCAGTCCCCACTTGGACGTGCCCTGCCCGAGCCCGACGCCGAACCAGCCGCCGTTGGCGATGGCGTACAGGCCCTGGAAGAACTGGTATGCGTCGGCATTGCGGTCGGCGTGCGCGGGATCGAGGAACACCGTCAGCCGCTTCGCGCGGTAATCCGCATTGATGATCAGCAGGGTCATGCCCACGGCAGCGGCGCCCAGCAACGCCGCGAAGATCCGCTTGCGCACACCGGCGGCCCACAACACGCCGAGGAACAGAACGAACAGGCATGTCATGGTGCCGAAGTCGCTGTAACCGACCAGCCCGAACAGTAGCAGCGCGACCGGGAACAGGGGCGTGATCAACTCTCGCCAATTGGCGATCTTCGTACCCTTGCGGGTGAGCACGTCGGCGGACCACAGGACCAGCCCCAGCTTGGCCAGTTCGGACGGCTGCACCTGAAACGGGCCGATGTAGAGCCACAACTCCTGGGCGTACAGGGGGCCGAGCCGCAGCGGCGCCGGGGATGAGCCGGGTTGCGCGGTCAACGCGCTCAGGAACCCCAACACGTCGAGGACGACCATCAGCAACAGGCAGACGGCCAGCACGACCCGGCTCACCGCCCGGTAGGTCCGCATCGGCAGCCGCTGGCAGACCCAGAACCCGAGCAGCCCGACCACCGCCCAGCCGGACTGTTTGATAACCGACGTGTACGCGCTGCCGCTCTGCCTGAAGTTCTCCACGCTGGTCGCGCTGAACACCATGACCAGTCCGAAGATCAGGAGCAGCCCGATGCTGGCCAGCAGCAGGTAGTACGACGCGAGCGGACGGTCGAGCAACCCGCGCAGCGCGGCCAGGGGACCGGACACCAACCGGCCCGTCGCCGGCTCCGGGGTGGGCGCGGGCGCGGGCGGAATCTCCTTGTCCTCGACGGCCGTCTCGGTCTTCACGCCACCCCCTCGTCTTCTTCGGTCCTGGACACTCGGGCCGTCAGCTGTGCGAGATTTCCAAGGAACGGACCGCCGCGGCGAACGCCTCCCCGCGCTTGGCGTAGCTGGCGAACATGTCCAGGGACGCCGCCGCGGGAGCGAGTAGGACGGTGTCGCCCGGCGTCGCGAGTGACGCCGCGGCCCGTACGACGTCAGCCATCGCCCCATCATCGGCCCTGGCGACCTCGACCACCGGTACCGCCGGGGCGTGTCGGGCCAGCGCCGTGGCGACCTCGGCTCGGTCGACGCCCAGCAGCACCGCCCCGGCGAGCCGGTTGGCGACGGCTGCCACCAGGTCGGCCACGTCCACGCCCTTGAGCTGCCCGCCCGCGATCCAGACCACCCGCGGGTACGCCGTGAGAGATGCGAGGGCGGCGTGCGGATTGGTGGCCTTACTGTCGTCGATGTAGGCCACCCCGCCGACCGTGGTCACGTGGGCATTGCGGTGAGCCTGCGGCACGTAGCCGGCGAGACCGGCGTGGACCGCCGCCGCGTCGACCCCGTACGCGCGGGCCAGCGCCGCGGCAGCCAGGGCGTTGGCGACGTTGTGCGCGCCCGGCGGGCGGATCTGGTCGACCGACGTCAGCTCCACACCATCGTGCACCAGGAACCCGTCGACGACGCCGAACTGCCCCGGCGCCGGCTCGGCCAGCGTGAAGCCCACCCGCGGCCCCTCCACCCGCGACAGCATGGCCGCCACCCGCGGATCGTCAAGGTTGCCGACGGCGACCCCGCCGGCCGGGGCCGACCGCCAGACGGCCGTCTTCGCCCCGGCGTACGCGTCGAAGCCGCCATGCCAGTCCAGATGATCGTCGGCAAGGTTGAGCATCGCGCCGGCCTGCGGGGCGAGCAGCGACGACCAGTGCAGCTGGAAGCTGGACAGCTCCACCGCCAGCACGTCGTAGGCCGCCGACTCGTCGGTGGCCGCGAAGACCAGCGGCTCGCCGATGTTGCCCAGCGCCGCGGTTCGCTTGCCCGCGGCGGTCAGGATCGCCGCCAGCATCGTCGTCGTCGTGGTCTTGCCGTTGGTGCCGGTGACTGCCAACCACTGCGCCGCCCCGGGCCCCCGCAGCCGCCACGCCAGTTCCGGCTCGCTGTACACGTCGAGCCCGGAGGAGGTGGCCGCGACCGCGAGGGGGTGGTGCGGAGCGAAACCGGGCGAGAGCACCACATCGGTCACTTCGCCGAGCAGGTCGAGGCCGGCCCCGACGACGACCCGAGCACCCGCTGCCCGCAACTGGCCCAGCGCCGCGCTGTCGGCACGGTCGACGACGGCCACCTCGGCACCCTCGGCGATCAGCGCCCTGGCCGACGCGGCGCCCGCCACGCCGGCGCCGGCGACGAGAACCCGCCGCCCGGCGTACCCGATCATGCTCTCGCTCATACGCCCTTCGTCACCACCCGCAGGAAGTCGGCGTAGAACAGGCCGATACCGATCGCCACCCCGAGCCCGGCGATGATCCAGAACCGGACGACGATGTTGACCTCACTCCAGCCGGCCAGTTCGAAGTGGTGCTGCAACGGGACCATCCGGAAGACGCGCCGGCCGGTCAGGCGGAACGAGCCGATCTGCATCACCCAGGTCACCGTGATGATGACGAAGAGCAGACCCAGGACCGGTACGAGCAGCACCGTGTTGGTCGAGTAGGCCAGGCCGGCGATCAGCGAGCCGAGCCCGAGCGCACCGGTGTCGCCCATGAAGATCCGGGCCGGGGACGTGTTCCACCACAGGAAGCCGGCCAGGGCGCCGGCCGCCGCGGCGGCGATGATGGCGACCTCCAACGGGTCGCGGACGTTGTAGGTGTACGGCGCGCCGACCGAGTATGCCTTGTCGGCCTCCCAGTGTCGGTACTGCCAGAAGCCGATGATCGCGTAGGCGCCGATCACCATGACCGAGGCGCCGGTGGCCAGGCCGTCGAGACCGTCGGTGAGGTTGACCGCGTTGGACATCGACATGACCACGAAGATGAACAGCTGGACCGCGCCGACCTTGCCGATCTGCAGCCAGTAGATCTCCTTGACGAACGACAGGTACGTGCTGCCGACCGTCACGTGACCCCTGCTGGGGAAGTACAGCGCGATGATGCCGAAGACCGCGCCGACGAGCGCCTGGCCGACGAGCTTGCCACGCTTGTTGAGCCCGAGGCTGTTCTTCTTGCTGACCTTCAGGTAGTCGTCCAGGAAGCCCAGCATGCCGGTGCAGACGAACAGGCCCAGCAGCACGATCCCGGTGGCTGTGGGCCCGGCCGGAGTCAGCCGCAACTGCACGTCCGGCAGTGTGCCCAGTACGACGTGTCCGGCGACGTACGCGATGACGGTGGCGAGGATGAACGCCACCCCACCCATCGTCGGCGTGCCCTTCTTCGCCATATGGGGCGGGACGGGCCCTTCCGACCGGATCGGCTGGTCGGCGCGCAGCCGCGTGAAGACCTTGATGGCCAGCGGGGTGAGCAGGATCGACAGGATGAACGCCGCGAACGCCGCGACAATGACAGCCCTCACGCCTCTACCCCGGCAGGTTCGGACGCCGAGGCGGACTCACGCAGGGCGTCGGCCACCTCCCAGGTGCGGTACCGCGACCCCTTGCACAGAACCACGTCACCCGGTCGCAGTTCGTCGCGCAGGACCGCGACCGCGGCGTCCTGGTCGATCACGAGCACCGACTTCCCTCCCCAATTCGCCACGGACTCCGCGCCGTCGCCGATCGGCGCGGCCGGCTCACCCACCACCACGAGTAGGTCGACGCCCAGCTCGGCAGCCAGCCGCCCGACGTCCGCGTGACCGGCACGCTCGTGCTCGCCCAGCTCGGCCATGTAACCCAGCACCGCGATGGTACGGCGGCTCCGGCCCATCTCGGCCAGCGCGTTCAACGCCGCCGCGGTGGACGACGGATTGGCGTTGTACGAGTCGTCGATGACCGTGACACCGTCGGCACGATCGAACACATCCATGCGTCGGCTGGACACGTGCCCGAGGTCGCTCAGGGCGGCCGCCACGTCGGGCACGGCCATCCCCGACGAGTTCGCGACAGCGGCGGCGAGCAGCGTATTGCCGACCTGGTGGCGGCCGGCCACGCCGAGGCGAACGGCTGCCCGCTGGCCCGCCACGACCAGCTGGTACGAGGCCCGACCGCGCTCGTCGAGGACGACGTCTTCGGCGCGCACCGCTGCCTCGGCGGCTTGACCCGCTAGCACCACGGGACTCCGAGCAACCTCCGCCATGGCCCGTACCCGGGGGTCGTCGGCGTTGAGCACGGCGAGCCCGTCGGGCCCGAGCGAGGTCACCAGCTCGGACTTGGCCGTCGCGACGACCTCGACCGAGCCGAACTCGCTCAGGTGCGCCGCGCCGACGTTGACGACCACCCCCACGTCGGGGCGGGCGATGTCGCACAGGTAGCGGATGTGGCCGACCCCGCGGGCGCCCATCTCCAGCACCAGGTACCGGGTGTCCGGGGTGGCCTTCAGCACCGTGTGCGGCAGCCCCAGCTCGTTGTTGAAGTTGCCGGCGGGCGCGACCACCTCGCCGAGGTGGGCCAGTAGCTGCGCGATGAGGTCCTTCGTCGTGGTCTTGCCCGACGACCCGGTGATGCCGACGACGGTCAGCCGCGGCAGCCGGTCACGCACGGCGCGGGCGAGCCGTCCGAGCGCGGTCAACGCGTCGGGGACCACGAGCATCGGTATGCCCTGGACCGGCCGGCTGCCGAGCACTGCGACGGCGCCGGCGGCCATCGCCACGCCGGCGTAGTGGTGGCCGTCGACCTTCTCCCCGGGGAAGGCCACGAAGAGACCGCCCTGCGCCACCCGGCGCGAGTCGAACTCGACCGGGCCGGTGACCCGCACGTCGGGGTCGGCGCCGACCAGGTGGGCATCGGTGATCTCTGCGATCTCCGCGAGGGTCAGGGGGATCATCGTGGGCCTCCAACCCGGGCCGGTTCCGGATCCGCCGCACCGGCGGCGTTCGGTCCGAACCTCGCGCCCAGTGCCGTCGCCAACTCCTCGCGGTCGTCGAATGGGTACACCTCGCCGCCCAGCTCCTGTCCGCGCTCGTGCCCCTTGCCCAGCAACGCGATCACGTCGCCGGCGGCCGCGAGTCGCACCGCTTCCTCGATCGCCGCGCGTCGCCCCGCGACCTCGACGACCACCGCCGGGGTTCCGGCCCGGGCCGAGTCCGCCGCCGCATGCGCCGCGGCGAGAAGGTCGGCGCGGATCGCGGCGGGGTCCTCGGTGCGCGGGTTGTCGTCGGTGATGATCACGATGTCCGCTCCCCGCGCGGCCGCCGCGCCCATCAGCGGCCGTTTCGACCGGTCCCGGTCGCCGCCGGCACCGATGACGCAGATCAACCGGCCCCGGGTGCGTAGGGCGGCCAGCACCTCGGCCACCGAGTCGGGCTTGTGCGCGTAGTCGACCACGCCCAGCACCGGGCCCGGCGCGGCGATGCGCTGCATCCTCCCCGGCACGCCGGGACAGTCGGCCACCCCGCGGGCAGCGACGTCCGCGTCGACGCCGACGGCGGAAAGCGACGCGATCGCCAGCAGCGCGTTGGCGATGCTGTGCCGCCCGGGCATACTCACGCCCGCCTCAGCGGCGATCCCGCCCGGCCCGTGCGCCACGAAGCGCTGCCCGAAGTCGACCTCGGCGATCTCCGTGGCGTACCAGTCGCCGTGCGAGACCGAGTACGTCACGGTGTGCGGGCGCACCAGGCGCCGGCCGTACTCGTCGTCGACGTTGACGATCTCGACCGCGCACCGGCCGTCGAACAGCCGGGCCTTGGCCGCGAAGTAATCGTCGACTCCCGCGTGGAAGTCCAGATGGTCCAGGCCCAGGTTGGTGAAGCCGCCGACGGCGAAGCGAACCCCGCCGACGCGGCCGAGTGCGAGCGCGTGACTGGACACTTCCATCACCACCGCGTCGACGCCCCGCTCGACCGCGACGGCGAGCGAGGCGTGCAGGTCGGTCGCCTCTGGCGTGGTACGCGCGCTCTCGATGGTGAGATCACCTAACCGGGTCTCGACGGTGCCGATCAGCCCGGTGGTGCGCCCGGCCGCGCGTAGGCCGGACTCGATCAGGTATGCCGTCGATGTCTTACCGGCCGTACCGGTGATCCCGATGACGGTCAGCCGGCGGGTGGGGTCGCCGTAGATCCGAGACGCGACGACACCGAGCACCGTGCGGGGATCCGCGACGACCAGGGCGGGCAGCCCCGCGGCCCTCGTCCGGTCGGCCCCGGCGGGGTCGGTGAGCACCGCGACGGCACCCGCGGCCGCCGCGGCGGCGATGAACTCGGCGCCGTGACGGCGGGCACCGGGCAGGGCGGCGTAGAGGTCACCTGGCCGGACCTCGTCGCTGGCGTGCGTGATCCCGGTGACGGTGACGTTCGCGGAAGCCTCGACAGGAACCGTCAGCAGCGCACCCAACTGGTCCAGCGGGGTGGCCGGCACAGTCTGGGGGCGGGGGTAGCCGGGCACGGGGCTAGACCCTACCCGCAATGGTTTCGGGCGTTTGGAGAAGGCGGGCCACGTTTACCTCAGCCGATTATCTGGAACGACGGCGGCGTCGTACCGGTTGGTGGGACGTGGTTCTGGCCCAGCGCGAAGGCCATCATGTCGGAGAACGCCGGCGCCGAGACGTCGCCGCCCTCACCCTTCGGCGTGTGGGCGAAGACACCGATGACGTAGCGCGGTGCGTCGGCCGGCGCCATGCCGATGAACGAGCCGACATCGCCGGCCACGTACTTGCCGTCCGGCCCGACGAACTTGCCGGTACCGGTCTTGCCCGCCACCCGGTAGCCCGGCACGGCCGCCCTGTGTCCGGTGGCCCCGTCTGCCGTCACGACGGCTTCCAGCATCTGCCGAAGCGAGTCGGCGACCGGCGTCGAAAGCACCCGGTGGGTCCGCGCCGCGGGCGCCGGGGTGACCTTGCCGTCCGGCCCGATCTCGGCCTTGACCAGGTGCGGCTGTACCCACTCCCCGCCGTTGGCGATCGCCGCGTACACCGCCGTCATCTGCAGCGCGGTGGCCGAGATGCCCATGCCGATCGGGATCGAGCCGTAGCTGGAGCCGCTCCAGTTCTGCGGCGGCTGGATCAGCCCGGCCGACTCTCCCGGCAGCCCCTCGCCGGTCGCCGTACCGAGGCCGAACTTGCGCTGGTAGTCGTACAGCTTCTGTGGTCCCAACTGGTCGGCGATCTTGATCGTGCCGACGTTGGACGAGTACGCGAGAATACCGGGCAGGCTCAGCCGCGTCCCCTCGGGCAGCCGGTGGGTGTCCTGGTATGTGGTGTCGCCCTTGCGAATGGTGGGCCCGACCGGGACCGTCGTGTCGGGCTTGATGATCCCTTCCTGCAGCGCGCCGCCCAGCGTGATGACCTTGGACACGGACCCCGGGTCGACGACGAGGTCGGTGTTGGCGTCCAGGAGCTGCTTCGGCTGTGCCTTCATCGGCTCGGCGGCGTTGTAGCCCGGGTAGCTCGCCTGCGCGAGCACCTCGCCGGTCTTCACGTCCATCACGACGGCCGAGGCAAAGTCGGCGTTGACCTTCCGCCCCTGCTGCGACAGCACCGACTGCACCCGGTACTGCAGATCACGGTTGATCGTCAGCTGCAGTGAGGAGCCGGGGTGCGGTGGTGTCTCAACGTGGTACCCGCCCGGAATCTCAGCCGCGACGTCGCCGCCGCCGACCTCGAACTTCCGCTCCCCCGGTATCCCCTGCAGGACCTTGTTGTAGCTGGCCTCCACGCCTGTGACACCCGTCAGTTCACGGTTGGTGAATCCGAGGAGGTTGGCGGCGAGGTCGTGACCCGGCACGTCACGGCTCTCATCGCGCTCGACGCGGATGCCGGGCAGGTTGAGCGCGTCGACCTTGTTGCCGACCGCGATGTCGGCCCCACGCGCGAGGTACTCGAACCGGACCGGCGTGCCGTTTTTGAAGCTGTGCTTGACGAGCTTGGGCAGCAGTTCCGAGACCGGCTTGCCCAACAGCGGGGCGAGTTGCCGCGCCGTTGCCTGCGGATCGTCCACCATGCCGGGGTCGCCGTAGACGAGGCGCGCCTCGACGCTGTGGACCAGGATGTTGCGGTCACGGTCGTAGATGGTGCCGCGGGGGGCGGGCAGCGCGACGGTCTGGATGCGGTTCACCAGCGCGGTGGCCGCGTACGCCTTGGCGTCGATGAGCTGCAGTTCCACGAGCCGACCGCTGATCACGACGAAAACCGCGAGGATCAGTACGCTGGCCAGGCGCAGCCGCCGGCGCGGCTCTGGCAGCCGGACCTGACGCTTCGGCCGGCGCGCCGTCCGTCTCGCCGGTGCGACGCGCCCCACGCGCGGCAGGCCCCTGGTCGGGGTCGCTGTCTTCGCTCCGGTACGGGTACCGCCCGCGCCACCGCTCCTTGCGGGCGCCTGGGGACGACCGGTGGCCGGGTCGGCGCGGGAAACGCGCCGCACGCCCGGGGTGGACGTCGTCGTCGCAGTGCTTGCGGCGGTCGACCGGTCACGTGTACGCGCCGCCGCTCCCCGGCCGCCCCGGCGCGCCGGCTCGTCCGCCCCGCCCTGCACCACCTCGAGCGCCGGCCGGAACGGGTCACCGCCCCGGCTGCGCTGCGCCCGCTCGGCGTCGGCTTCCCTGATGCTGCGCCCGCGTGGGGTGTAGCGGCGGGCGTCGCCGATGCCCGAACGGGTCTGGCCGCCACCGCGCTCCGCGCCTCCGCGCAGCGGTGCCACCGTCGGGTCGATAGACGAGTCGGTGACGCCGCCGCGGGAGCCGCGACGCGGGTCGGATGCGCGGGGCGGCACGTGCTACCGCCGGGACTGGCTGGTGGCGGCGCCGTTGTGCTGGCCACCGTTGCTGCGCGGTGCCGATGTGCTGCCGGTGGCGCTCGACTGGGTCGTCCCCGGCCGAGGCACACTGAGGACCTTGCCGTCGGGCAGCATGATGAACGCCGGGCTACCGGCGGGCACGAGGCCCAGCCGCCGGGCCGCCGCCGCCAGGCTGGTCGGCGACTCCTTGTCGGCCAGGTCCTTGGTCAACTGCGCTTCGGTACGGTCGAGCCTGCCCTGCTGCTGCTGCAACGCCTCCAGCCGGAACGCATTCTCGTTGATCTTGGTGTTGAGCACCAGAATGCCCACGACGCCCGTGACCACCACGGCCAGCACGCCGGCCACGAAGGGCGCCTTCGCAACGCTCACCGGCGCCGGCGGCGCCACCCGCAGCCGCGGCAGCGTCGGACGGTTCGCGGCCGTCCCGCTGTCCGACTCAGGCGCCAGCGCGGTGTTACCTACCGTGGCAGGAGATCCGCTGCCGTACTCCTGCTCCATGGCCGCACGCCGATCCCCCGCGATCCGGCCCCCCGACCGCGGTGTAACCTGCTGCCGCCGGTACGGCAGTGTCATCGTCATGTAGTTTCACCCCTTTTGCGCAACTTTAGTTGCGTAGTGGACGGTCCTCAGTCCTGATCCGATGCGGACCGTCCGTTCCGTTCCCCGGTGCGCCGATTCGCGGTCGACGTACCGGGCTGATGCATTGCCTTCGGCCGGCGCGGCGGCCGGGGTTCCCGCCCCGGCCGCCGACCTCCGTTCTTGTGCCCCGATGGGGCAACTTCCATTCCCTGCCGTCCCGGCCCATGGCCCGCCGGGTCCACCCTCTCCGCCGCGCGCAACTTCACCGAAGCCGCGCGCGGATTCGCCGCCACCTCCGCCTCGCTCGGCGGTTCCGCTCCCCGCGTCAGCAGCCGGAAGGCCGGCGCCGTGCCGGGCAGTTCGACCGGCAGGTCCACAGGCGCTGTCGACTTGGTACGCGGCACCAACGCCTGCTTCACCAACCGGTCCTCGAGCGAGTGGTAGGACATCACCACCATCCGACCACCGGGCGCGAGCACGTCGAGAGCAGCCGGCAACGCCCGCTCGAGCGCCGCCAACTCCTGGTTGACTTCGATGCGCAGCGCCTGGAAGGTGCGCTTCGCAGGATGCCCGCCGGTTCGCCTCGCCGGTGCCGGGATGGCGTCCCGGACCAGTTCGGCCAGTCGCGCCGAGGACGTCAGTGGTGCCTTCGTCCGTTCCCGGACGATCGCCGCCGCAATCCGTGACGCAAATCTCTCTTCGCCATAAACCCGCAAGATCCGGGCCAACTCGCCAGCGCTGTAGGTATTGACCACCTCTTCGGCCGTACGCCCCTGACTCTGGTCCATCCGCATGTCGAGCCGGGCATCCTGGGCGTATGCGAATCCGCGCGCCGCCTCGTCGAGCTGCAACGACGAGACGCCGAGGTCGAAGAGGAATCCGTTGACGGGGCCGATCGACAGTCGCTCGAGCACTTCGGGCAGTTCGTCGTAGACGGCGTGCACGAGGTGGGTACGTCCGGCGAATCGGGTCAGCCGCCGCCCCGCCAGCTCGAGAGCCTGCGGGTCCCGGTCCAGGCCTACGAGGGTGAGCTCAGGATGAGCCTCGAGGATCGCCTCCGCGTGACCGCCTAGGCCGAGAGTGGCATCGACATGCACCGCTCCGGGCGGGGTGAGGGCGGGGGCGAGCAGCTCGAGACACCGCTCGAGCAATACGGGTACGTGGGTTCCCCGCTCCCCCATGTCGACCCCCTCGTGACCTCAGGCCTGACGGCGATTCGCGGTCGCCATCAGGCCTGCGGTTATCCCGCCTGCCGGGTCGGCGTACCACCAGATCCCCATCCGCTCGTCCGCCTGGCACTGGGGAAGTAGCGCCAGGAGCACTAGCGGCTGGAGATCTAGCGGTACGCCTTGACCGGTGTTGGTGTGCGTCCCTTGTGGACTGTCGCATGTTCGGTCACAGCCCGCCGGGCAGCACCCCCTCTTCGATGCCGGCGAAGTCCTCCTCGCTTTCGGCGAGGTAGGTATCCCAGGCTTGCCGGTCCCAGATCTCGACCCGGGTACTCGCCCCGATCACGACGAGTTCGCGGTCCAGCCCGGCGTACTCCCGCAGGTGCGCCGGGATGGTTACCCGGCCCTGCTTGTCGGGCACCTCGTCGTGCGCGCTGGCGAAGAACACCCGGCCGTAGGCCCGGGCGGCTTTGTGCGTCATCGGCTGCTCACGCAGCTGACCGGCGATGCGGGCGAACTCGGTGACGGGAAACACGTAAAGGCATCGCTCCTGCCCCTTGGTAATCACGACACCTCCCGCCAACTCGTCCCGAAACTTCGCTGGCAGGATCAACCGGCCCTTTTCGTCCAGGCGGGGAGTGTGGGTGCCGAGAAACAACGCTCGCCACCCCCCTTGCCGCACTCCGCGGTTCCCCCCGGGGCCGGCCGAGCCCCCGCTCCGCCATTGCGCCCCACTCTACTCCACTTCCCTCCACCGTCAACGCGAAAACGCGCCAACTGTGCATCCCAAACGGTGGAAAAAGGCAGCTCAGGGAGGGTGGGACGGAGTGGAGGGCACCACGGGACGCAGGCCGACCGGTCGCCATTCCGACACGATGGTGCCTTGTTTGGGTGGCCGAAAAGTCGTTTTTGGGGTTTAAGTGCTTGGCGTGTCGCGGATTGCCGTGGAGCGAAGTGGAGCGACTCCCGGCACAGCGCTCGCGCGCGCCGGACGGTAGGGTCGCCCTATCGCCGATCCCCGTGAGAGCGAGATGACGACCAAAAAGCTGCCGCTACGGGCCAAGCTCGCCACATCGGCGACGCGCAGCGCCGCCGCACTCTCTCGAGCCACCGGACGCGGTGACGGTTCGGTCATCGGCGGACGGATCGGGCTCATGATCGACCCGAACCTGCTCGCCGAACTGGCCGCCGGCCGCCACGTCGTGCTCATCTCGGGCACGAACGGAAAGACCACGACGACGAGGCTGACCACCGCCGCGATGAGCGTGCTCGGCAGCGTCGCGACCAACAGCCTGGGCGCCAACATGCCCACCGGCCACACCTCGGCACTCGCCAAGGCCGGCCGGACGCCATACGCCGTGCTCGAGGTCGACGAGCACTACCTCGACCAGGTCCTCGACGCCACGCACCCGCGGGTGGTGGCGCTGCTGAACCTGAGCCGCGACCAGCTCGACCGGGCCAAAGAGGTCGCGATGATGGCCGCGATGTGGCGCGAGACCCTTGCCTCGCGCGACGTCCAGGTGGTGGCCAACGCCGACGACCCGATGGTCACCTGGGC
>JAOPWA010000083.1 GCA_025965915.1 Dactylosporangium sp.
CCGGTCGCCGTCGAGCGCGACCACGACCCAGTGGTCGGGTGCCGCCGGACGGGTCAGCCGCCGCACCTCCTGGTCGATCTGACCGCGTCCCCCTGCGAAGAACCGCAGGTACAGGCTTCGATCGCCGGTACTGTCGTAGAGCGCCCGCAGCGCCGCGGCGTCCTGCGGGTCGACCGGGCGGATCCGTATGATCCGCCCGTCAGCGGCCAACGCGTCATGGGCCTGCGCCAGCGGCATGGTCGTGACGACTGATAGCTGACTGGTGCTCATCGGCGGTCACCCTCCGGTCCGCGCTCGGGCAATCAGTACGGGGCAGCCGGCGTGGTGGATCAGTTGCAATCCGACCGAGCCGAGCAGCAGGCCCCTGGTCGCGCCGTGTCCGCGGGTACCGACGACCACCAGAGCGGCCCGCAGCGACCGATCCACGAGTGCCGCGGCCGCGCTGCTCCTGCTGACGACGTACTCGACCGGGACGTCGGGGTACTTGTCGCGCCATTCGGCGAGCTGGCCGTTGAGGCCGGCGCGCAGATCCGCGGCGATCTCGGCCGGGTCACACACGACCGGGGGAGGGCCCATGGTCCACGGCGGGAGCGGCACGGTGAACGCCCACACCGCCACCAGTGCGCTTCCGCGTCGGGACGCCTCTTCGAACGCGACACCAGCAGCGACGTCGGCCGAGGCTGATCCGTCGACACCGACGACCACGGGGCCGGCGTCGATGTCGGTGCGTCCCCGTACGATCACGACCGGGCAGGGCGCCTGCGTGGCGACCCGCATGCTGACCGAGCCGGCCAGCAGGCTGGCAAAGCCGCCCGCGCCGCGGCTGCCGACAACGACCATGCCGGCTTCGTCTGCCGCTGCGAGCAGGACCGGTGCCGGCTCACCCAGCACTGCCCGGCCATGGATGTGCGCGTGCGGTGCGGTGGTATGCGCCTCGGCGACCGCCGCGTCGACGACGGCCGAGGCGAAATCCTTCACCTGGTCGGTCAGTTCAGGGCTGGCCGCCAGCCGCGCTCCGGGTACCCGCCAGTGGTAGGCGAGCACCACCTCGAGTTCGACGCCGCGGCGCTGGGCCTCCCTCGCGGCCCAGTGCAGCGCTTCCAGGCTGGGCGGAGAACCATCGACACCAACAACGATCTTCGCGTGGTCCATGATGCGCCTCCTCGTCCGAGCACCGGTCAGTCGGTCGGTCGCACGATGGCGACCGGGCACGGGGCGTGTTCGATCAGGGCGCGGCCAACCGACCCCAACAGCAGCCCGCGCAGGCCACCGCAGCCGCGCGAGCCCACCACGACCAAGCTTGCTCCGCCGGCGGCCGAGGCGAGCGCACCAGCCGGGGACCTGCCCCGGATGATCTCGATGCGTACCTGTACCTCCGGGTAGCGGGCCGCGCAGTCAGCGATGTCCGCGGTGAGCTGGTCGGTCGCCGACGGAGTCGGATAGCCGTGCTCGGTCAACGCGTCCGGCCATCCCCGATCGGGCGGCCAGACGCTGACCACGGTCAGCGCCGCGCCGCGTCGAGCGGCCTCGTCGAACGCGAACTCAGTAGCGCCGCGGGCGCCGGACGACCCGTCGACGCCGACGACCACGGGCGCGTCGGTCTTCGTCGAGGCGCCACGGACGACCACGACGGGGCAGTGGGCGTGGGTGGCGGTGTGGATCGCAACCGAGCCGGCGAGCAGTTCGGCGAATCCACCTTCACCGCGGTGCCCGACGACCAGGAGGCTGGCCTGCCGGGAGCGTTCGACGAGGACGGCCGAGGCGTGCCCATCTACCAGTTCCACTGCGACCGTCAGGTCGGGGGAGGTGAGCTGGATGCGTTCGGCGACGTTGGTAAGCAACATGCCGGCCTGGGTCCGGGGGAGCGGATCGGTCGGGTTGTAGTTGCCGTTCAGCGGCGGGTAGAACAGCGGCCAGGTGAAGCCGTTCACCAGCATCAGGGGCACACCACGCCGCTGCGCCTCGCCCGCGGCGTACTCCGCTGCGGCGAATGCGGTGCGCGAGCCGTCCACGCCGACGACGACAGGCAGGAGCTGCGGCGAGGATACGTCGTCTCCCGTGCTATGGCCTTGCGTGGTCATCGTGAGACTCCTTCACGTCGACGCTCTAGGCACTCTCAGCGTTCACGCGCCGCTGAGGCGTCGCTGCTGCCATTTGACCCGTACGAACCGGCCTTTGGTCCCGGCCGCAGGCGATGGGGCGAACCCGCAAGGTGTGTCACGACCCGCGCCAGATTGACCGCATCCGCGCGGGGTAGGTGCTCGTAGCAGCCCACCACAGCGGGAGGCCGGTCGGGCGAAGGAAGGGCGATGACACAGACGCACGAGAGCGACGTAACGGCACTGCGCGCCGCCGTCGAGGCTGCGCGCGCCGCCCCGTCGATACACAACACGCAGCCATGGCGATGGCAGATCAGCGACGGCCGGACCCTTTATCTGTACGCCGACCGCAGTCGCCAGTTGGAGGTCGAGGACCCGGACAGCCGACTGCTCACCGAGAGCTGCGGCGCCGCGCTGCACCATGCCCGCCTGGCGTTGACCGTGGCCGGCTGGCAGTTCGACGTCCGGCGGCTGCCCGATCCGGCACAGCCCGACCTGCTCGCAACTATCACCGTCACCGCGCGCGGCGAGCCGGACGAGCACGCGCGCGTCCTGCTGGACACGGCATCGCGGCGCCATACCGACCGGCGGCCGATCACCAACCGACAGGTGGAGCAGGCGGCGCTGGACGCCATCGTCGCCGCGGTGACGGCCGAAGACACCCGGCTGTACATCCTGAGCGGCGACCAGGTCGTGGAGCTGGCCGCCGCGATGGCCGGCGCCGATCGCACCGAGGTCGCCGAGGAGGCGCACCGGGCCGAGATCGGCCGCTGGGTCGGCGGTGAGCGTCGCGACGCGACCGGCATCCCCGCCAGTGCCGTGCCCCAGCAGGCGCCCCAGACCCGGGTGGCGGGTCGCTACTTCGGCCCGCCCGGCACCCTCCCGGTCGACGAGGGCCACGACGTCGCCGCCGTGTACGGGATCCTGCATGGCGACACCGACACGCCGCTTGCCTGGCTGCGCGCCGGCGAGGCGCTCAGCGCCGGTTGGCTGACCGCCATCGCGCAGGGACTGTCCCTGCTGCCGATCAGCGCGGTCGTGGAGGTACTCCCGGCCCGGATGGCGCTACGCCGGCTGCTGTCCGGCCTGGGATACCCGTACCTCGCCGTCCGGATCGGGTACCCCGACCCGAACGCGCCCGCACCGGCCGCGACGCCGCGGCTCACCGCCGACGAGATCATCGAGAGCTGATCGCCGACCTACCGACGGCAAGACAGGCCGGCGGCTGACATGACCGCCAACAGGTGAAGGACTTTCGGCCCCGCCGACGCGGCCGTTGGCCACTGATTGGCATCGCCTGCCGGAACGCATGGTAGGCGAGGACATCAGCGGCGCGAGGGAGGAAGCCATCAAGGCACTGGTGTACGGCGGTCCAGGGCAGAAGTCCTGGACGGAGGTACCGGATCCGCAGATCATCGATCCGCGGGACGCGATCATCAGGGTGGATGCGGTAACGATATGCGGGACCGATCTGCACATCCTTGGTGGGGACGTGCCGGCGGTGCAGTCGGGGCGGGTCCTGGGCCACGAAGCGGTCGGCACCGTGCAGCAGGTGGGCAGCGCCGTCAGCGGCCTACAGGTGGGCGACCGGGTCCTCGCTTCGTGTATCTCCGCCTGCGGGACGTGCAGCTACTGCCGGCAGGGTCGGTACGGGCAATGCCTGGGTGGCGGCGGCTGGATCCTGGGGCACCTGGTCGACGGTGTGCAGGCCGAGTATGCCCGGATCCCGTTCGCCGACCTGTCCACGTACAAGCTGCCGGCGACGATCAGCGACGACCCGGCGGTGCTGCTGGCCGACATCCTGCCCACCTCGTTCGAGGTCGGGGTGGTCAACGGGCAGGTCCAGCCCGGTGACACCGTTATCGTGGTGGGGGCCGGGCCGATCGGCCTGGCCGCGATCCTGACTGCCCGGCTGTACTCGCCCTCGCACATCATCGCCATCGACAAGGCCGACAGCCGGCTGCAGGCGGCCAAGCAGTTCGGCGCCGACATCACCATCAAGCCCGAGGACAACCCATTGGAGGTCGTCCGCTCGGTGACCGACGGGCTCGGCGCGCACGCGGTGCTCGAGGCGGTCGGCATCCCGGAGACGTTCGAGCTGTGCACGACACTGGTGCGCCCGGGCGGGCGGGTGGCCAACATCGGTGTGCACGGCCGCCCGGCGACGCTGCACCTGGAAGACCTGTGGATTCGTGACGTCACCATCACCACCGGCCTGGTCGACACGTACTCCACCCCGAAGCTGTTGAACATGGTCGCCGCGGGACAGCTCGACACCGGCAACATGGTCACCCACCGGTTCCCCCTCGACGACATCATCGAGGCCTACGACGTCTTCGCCAGGCCGGCACAGACCGGCGCGCTCAAGGTCGTGCTGTCGCGCGTCTGAGGCCGCATTCGACGAAGTGACGACGACCAGGAGGCCTGAGCGGACGAACTAGCTCAGGCCTCCTGGCGTATGCGTGGTCAGGGGAACGGGTGCGCGGGCCCGGATAGTCGGGACGTTCCGCCCGTCCCAGGCCACCCGTGGCGGGGATGTTGCGGGTTGCGTGTGATGAATCGCCGAGCGGGGAGGTATTCGTGGCGACAGCGGTAGATCGGGGTCCGAATCTGCCGGCTCCCGCGCTCGACGGTGAACTGCTCGCGGCGGTACGGCGGATGCACGAGAGCAACCCCATGCTCGGGCTGCGCGGCGTGCGCCTCGGCCTGGTCGTACCGGGACTGTTCGCCATGCAGGTCCGCGCGGTAGCGGAGGCGGCGGCTCAGCTACGTGCGCAGGGCGGTGACCCGTGTCCGGAGATCATGGTGCCGCTCGTGGGCGCAGTGCAGGAGTTGGAGACGGTACGGGCCGAGATCGAGCAGGTCCTGCGCAACGTCGACGGCGCGCCGAC
>JAOPWA010000146.1 GCA_025965915.1 Dactylosporangium sp.
CTGCACGGCGGGCGGGTCGTCACCACGTACTTCAAGCACCACCTGCCCAACTACGGGGTCTTCGACGAAGACCGGTACTTCATCCCCGGTGACACGCTGCGGATCGTGCGCATCGGCGGGGTGGACGTCGCCCTGACGGTGTGCGAGGACATCTGGCAGCCGGGCGGCCCGTTCGCGGTGGCCGGACGCGCCGGCGTCGGACTGGTCGTCAACATCAATGGCTCGCCGTACGAGATGAACAAGGACGATGTCCGGCTGCCGCTCGTCGCGCGCCGGGCGGCGGAGGCAGGAGCGACGGTCGCGTACGTCAACATGATCGGTGGCCAGGACGAGCTGGTCTTCGACGGCGACTCCATGGTCGTCACCGCCGATGGCACGCTGCTGGCGCGGGCACCACAGTTCGCCGAGCAGCTGCTCGTACTCGACCTGGATCTTCCGCAGGCGAGCGGTGACGCGGAGGGTGACTTCGGCGAGATGCACGTGGATCGGCTGTGGCTGTCCGGCGAGCTGCCGGCACCTACAGGCGAGCTCCTACCTCCCGTGGTCGCCGAGCGCGCCGCCGACGAGGCGGAGGTGTGGCAGGCGCTCGTACTGGGCTTGCGTGACTACGTCTGCAAGAACGGCTTCCCGTCGGTCGTGCTCGGACTCTCGGGCGGCATCGACTCGTCCGTCGTCGCCGCGATCGCCTGCGACGCGATCGGCGCGCAGAACGTCGTCGGGGTATCGATGCCCAGCGGGCACTCATCGGAACACTCCCGCGACGACGCCGCCGACCTGGCCAAGCGCACCGGGCTGGACTACCGGGCCGAGCCCATCCAGCCCATGGTGGACGCCTTCCTGGCCAACATGGCGCTGTCCGGTGTGGCCGTGGATAACCTGCAGGCGCGGGTACGCGGCGTGATCCTGATGGCGCTGTCCAACCAGGAAGGGCACCTCGTGCTCACCACCGGCAACAAGAGCGAGCTGGCGGTGGGGTATTCGACGCTGTACGGCGACTCGGTGGGCGGCTTCAACCCGCTCAAGGACGTGTGGAAGACGCTCGTGTGGCGGCTGGCGCAGTGGCGCAACGCCGAGGCGGCACGCCGCGGCGAAACCCCGCCGATCCCGGAGAACTCCATCGTCAAACCGCCCAGCGCGGAGCTGCGGCCGGGTCAGGTCGACACCGACTCGCTGCCCGACTACGCCATCCTCGACGCGATCCTCGTCGGCTACATCGACGGCGACTACAGCCGCGACGAGCTGGTCCGGGCGGGCCACGATCCGGCCCTGGTGGACCGGATCCTGCGCATGGTGGACCTGGCCGAGTACAAGCGCCGCCAGGCCGCGCCCGGACCGAAGATCACCATCAAGGCGTTCGGCCGGGACCGCCGGCTACCCATCACCAACCGCTTCCGGGAGGGAGCGGTGTAAAAGGACGGAGCCGTGTAAGGGCTGATGGCACAGGATGTAGCGCCCGCACCGGTCCTCAACCCGGGTGAGAGGTGGGCCGACCAGGTGAACGCCGACCTCGACGCGCTCGGGCCGACGTGGCGGGAGCTCGTGACGCACGCCGGCACGGCGACCGCGCCCCGCCCGTCGGGCCGCTGGCAGCGCTGGGGTCGGGAACTGCTGGCCGAGGTCGGCCCGGACGCGTACCGGGTCCGCGCGGTGGGCTGGCTGGGCCTGGTCGGCGGGCCCCTCGGCGAGTGGGAAGCCGCCGCGGAAGGCGAACCGACCGGGTACGCCAGATTCGAAGCCGAGAACGCCACTGTCCTGCGCGGCCTGGTCTGGTTGCTCGCGCTGGTACCCGCGCACCACGAGACCGCCCGCGCGCTCGGCGACCTCGTCGAGATCGCGCTACGCCCAGTGGCCGGCCGTGGGCCGCGCAGCCCGAAGGTGGCCAACGCCGGGGTGTACGCGCTGTCGCGCCTGAACGGTGACGCGGGCCTGGGACAGCTCGTCCGGCTGGCGAGCCGGATCACCTACCGCGGCACCCTGAAGCAGATCCACGCCGCGCTGGACGCCCGGGCCGGCGCGCTCGGCCTGTCCCGCGCCGACGTCGAAGAGCGTTCGATCCCGGTGTACGGCCTGACCGAGGTGGGCCGCCGGGTCGAGCGGCTCGGTGACTTCACGGCCGAACTGCTCGTGTCCGGGGGCCAGCCGAGCCTGACGTGGCGCAACGCCGCCGGGGCGACGATGGCGTCGGTGCCTGTCGCGGTGCGCCGCGAACACGCCGAGCAGCTCGCGGAACTGCGGGGCGCGGTCCGGGACATCGGCAAGATGCTGACCGCGCAGCGCTACCGCCTGGACCGACTGTTCGTCTCCGCGCCCGCCTGGCGCTTCGCCGTGTGGCGGGAGCGGTACCTGGACCATCCGCTGGTCGGCACCCTCGCACGCCGGCTCATCTGGACCATCGACGGGCAGTCCGTCGGCTATGCCGACGGTGAGCTGCGCACCGTCGAGGACGCGCCCGTACACCCCGACGACGACGCGACGGTCGGACTGTGGCACCCCGTCAACCGGCCGGCCCACGAGGTGCTCGCGTGGCGCGGGTGGCTCGAGCGCCACGGCATCCGGCAGCCCTTCAAGCAGGCGCACCGGGAGGTCTACCGGATGACGGCCGACGAGGAGGCGACGTCGATCTACTCCAACCGCTTCGCCGGTCACGTCCTGCGCCAGCATCAGTTCCATGCGCTCGTCACGCAGCGTGGCTGGCGCGACCGGCTGCGGATGGCCCGGGACGACACCGTCGCACCGGCCACCCGGGAGCTACCCGACTGGGAACTGCGGGCAGAGTTCTGGATCGCGCCGGCCGACGACGGGGAGACTCTCGCATCAGGGGCCTACCAGCACGTCGTAACCGATCAGGTCCGGTTCTACCCGCTCACCGCTCCGGAGAGTCTCGCCGACCCCGACACCGGTCGGTACGAGCAGTGGGTGGCTGACGGCGAGGACCCTGTCGCCCCGGTGCCCCTCGACCGGATCGCGCCGCTCGTGTTCAGCGAGATCCTGCGCGACGTGGACATCGCCGTCGGGGTGTCCAGCGTCGGTAGCGACCCGACCTGGCGCGACGGCGGCCCGCAGCGGCGCTACCGTGACTACTGGCGCGACTACCGCTTCGGCGACCTGTCGGCCGCCGCCCGCACCCGGCGCGACCTGCTGGCCCACCTGCTGCCGCGGCTCGGGGTCGGCGACCGGTGCCGGGTCCAGGACCGGTTCCTGGTGGTCCACGGTGACCTGCACGACTACAAGATCCATCTCGGCTCGGGCGGCGCCGTGATGAGCCCGGACAACACGTACCTGTCCATCACACCCGAGCAGGCGGCGAGCGCCGGCGAGGGCGACGCGTTCGTGCCGTTCGACGGTGACGACACGCTGAAGGGCATCATCGGTACGGCGCTGCTGCTCGCCCACGACACGGAGGTCACCGACCCGCGGTTGCGCCGCGATCTGGAGCAGGCGGCCCTGTGAGATTTCGCATCCGACGTTGCTCGGCGGACCGGCCCCGGTGCGACGATCGACCTCATAGCCCGGGGACCCGGCAAGAGGGCCTCGAGGAGTGCGAGGGAGACAATCATGTCCCAGCCTGAGGTGGCGTCACTCTACGGCGGCGTCACCAGCCGACGGGTACGCACCCGCGATCTGCTCGCCGCCAAGGAACGCGGCGAGAAGTGGGCGATGCTCACCAGCTACGACCAGTACACCGCGTCGATCTTCGACGAGGCCGGCATCCCGGTCCTGCTGGTCGGCGACTCGGCCGCCAACAACGTGTACGGCTACGACAGCACCCTTCCGGTCACCGTCGACGAACTGCTACCGCTGGTCCGCGCGGTCGTACGCGCCTCCAAGCGCCCCCTCGTCGTCGCGGACCTCCCGTTCGGCTCGTACGAGGAGGGCCCCACCCAGGCGCTGCGCACGGGTGTGCGGTTCATGAAGGAGGGCGGCGCCCACGCCGTGAAGCTGGAGGGCGGCCGTCGCTGCGCCCCGCAGATCGCCGCGCTGACCGGCGCCGGCATCCCGGTGATGGCACACATCGGCTTCACTCCGCAGAGCGAGCACACACTGGGCGGGTACCGGGTGCAGGGCCGCGGGGGCGGCGCCGCCGAACTGCTGGCCGACGCGTACGCGGTGGCCGAGTCGGGCGCGTTCTCGGTGGTGCTGGAGATGGTGCCCGGCGAGATAGCCAAGGAGATCACGCACGAACTCCCAATCCCGACCGTCGGGATCGGCGCCGGCCCGGACACCGATGCCCAGGTCCTCGTCTGGCAGGACATGGCGGGCCTGCGCACCGGCAAGGCACCGCGCTTCGTCAAGCGGTACGCCGACCTGGCCGGCGTACTGTCCGACGCGACCCGCCGGTACGCCGACGAGGTACGTGAGGGTGCTTTCCCGGCAGCCGAGCACACCTTCCACTGACGCCGTCTCCTTCCACTG
>JAOPWA010000147.1 GCA_025965915.1 Dactylosporangium sp.
ACCCAGGCTGGCACCCGGATGTACGTGTTCGCGGTGATCGAACACGCCAGCCGCCGAATCCACATCCTGGGTGCCACCGCGCACCCGACCGCGTCCTGGGTGGTGCAAGCCGCGAAAAACCTCGTCATGGACCTCGAGGACACCGGCTGCCCGGCACGGTTCCTGATCCGCGACCGGGTCGGCAAGTTCCCCGAGATGTTCGACGCCGTTCTGACCGACGCCGGCATCCAGGTCGTGCTCAGCGGTATCCAGGTGCCGAGAATGAACTCGGTCATGGAACGGTGGGTCCAGACCTGCCGCCGTGAACTACTGGACCGGACCCTGATCTGGAACCAGCGGCACCTACTCCACGCCCTGCACGAGTTCGAACAGTTCTACAACGGACACCGCCCACACCAGGGCATCGCGAACGCACGCCCGTTGTATCCGCTGCCCGCGCACGTCGCCGACCCGGACATGCCGGCCCGCCTCGACATACGAAGACGTGATCGCCTCGGCGGCATCCTCCACGAGTACAAGCATGCTGCCTGACCTGCGCGGGCGAGATTTTCGGCAAGCGCACCCGCCGTAGGTGGGCGGCTTGGCAAAGGCCGAGCCGCCCACCCCACACACAACTTCAGCCAGTCGATTCGGCAGGCTCGGACGCGACACTTGGATCGACTTGGATCTTGAGGCCTTGACGGTCACGCACCAGCTGGACGGCATCCGCGAACTGGTCGAGCGGCAGTGTGTGGGTGAGCATGCGCGTCGTGTCGATGGCGCCGGACGCCATCAGACGCATGGCCGGCTCGAACGTGTTGAGGACGGCCATCGAGCCGATGACGGTGATCTCGTCGTTGTAGACCTGAAACTGCGACAGCGGCAGCTGCGCGTCGGACGGGGCGACCCCGAACACCAGCATGGTGCCTCCGCGACCGAGCGACCTGAGCGCCGTCTGCGCGGCGGCGGGCACGCCGGTGGCTTCGATCGCGTACTCGAAGCCGTTGCTGCGGCTACCCATCAGCTCATCCAAGCTGCCGCCGACGGCATCCGCACCCATCGCGGCGGCAAGCGCGCGGCGCGCCGCGTCGGGCTCGATGACACTGACCGTCGCCGCCCCGCTGCGCCGCGCGGCCTGCATCAGAAGCAGTCCGATCGTGCCCGCCCCGACGATCAGCAGGTCAGAGCCGGCCGGCATCGCCAGCCGACGCAACCCGTGCACCACGCAGGACAGCGGCTCGACAAGTGCTGCCGCGCCCCAGCTCAGCGAGTCGGGGATGCGATACGCGTTGCCTACCGGAACCGCGACGAACTCGGCGAAGGCGCCGTTTACCGTGTCACCGGTGGCGCCCCAGTTCTCACACAAGTTGCCGCGTTGGCGCTGGCAGTAGGTGCAGCGGCCGCAGAACAGGCTGGGGTCCACCGCGACGCGGTCGCCGACGGAAACTCCCCCGGCGTCGCCGCCGACCGCCACGACCTCGCCGGCAAACTCGTGCCCCGGTACCAGGGGATACGGGGCCGGCGGGAACTCCCCGTCGATGATGTGCAGGTCGGTGCCACAGATCCCGACGGCCCGTGGCGCGACGACGATGTCGCCTGGTCCGGGCGTGGGGTCGGGCAGTGTCTCGATGCTGATACTGCCAGGAGTGGTGATCACAGCGGCGAGCACGACAGCCTCCTTTGAGGGGGTTGATTAGCGGTGCAATGACGGGCTGTCAGCTGCCCTCGGCCATGCTCCACATCGCCCAGAGGGTCGTCCGCATGCGGCGCGGCTGGCGCAGCACCGTGACCACGGCTGCCCCGACATCCTCGGGCTGCAGGAAGTCGTCGAGGGCCGGGTCGCCCTCGGTGCGGCCGTTGCCGATGGCGAACTCGGTGTGGACACCGGCCGGGCACAACGTGCTGACCCGGATCCCCTCGGTCCGCACCTCGCGATCCAGTGATCCCGCCAGCCCCACCTGCGCGAACTTGGTGCCCGCGTACACCGCCTCGCTACCGCCGCCACGCAGGCCCGCGACGGAGCTGATGACGACGACGTCGCCGCCGCCGCCGGCCCGCCGGAACTGCTCGACGGCGGCGCGAACCGCCCAGACGCTGCTGTCGATGTTCGTGCGCAGCATGGTCGTGAGTTCCTCGTCGGTGGCGTCGAGGATGCCGCCGTACGCGCCGATTCCGGCGTTGACAACGATGCTGTCGAGGCGGCCGAACGCGTCGACGGCGCCCTGTACCAGGTCGCGAGCGCTCGCGGGATCGCGGACGTCGCCCGGCACGGCGACGGCGCGGTCCGCACCCAGCTCGTCGACGAGCTGGGTCAGCCGATCCTTGCGGCGTGCCTGGACGGCAACCCGGGCGCCGGCCTCCACGAGGAGACGCGCGGTCGCCGCGCCGATGCCGGCGCTGGCGCCGGTGACGGCGACGACCGTGGAAGAGAGATCACGGGTCTCTGCGGGCATGTTTCTCACGTCCTTCAGGATTGGTTCAGCGTCCGACGGTGTCGGTGCTGTAATCGGTCACGGGCTGGTCGCCCGACCAGGAGGTCTCGGAGCTACTGAGGCGTGTGCCAAGGCACGAGCTCTGCCGCTCGATGAGCCGTGGTTCGAAGTACTGGAACCGGGGCGGGCCCTCGTAGCCGCGGATCCGGTCGGCGAGCATCTGCCCCGCCGCACGACCCATCTCGTACGCCGGCTGAGCCACCGCCGTGACGCTGGGGCGCGACATCGGCCACCACGGCAGGTCATCGAATCCGGCGACGGCGACCTCCGTGGGGACCGCCACGCCCTCGGCCGCGAGAGCCCGCAGCACGCCGACGGTCATCTGGTTGTTGGCAACGAAGAACCCGTCCGGCCGCTGCGGCGACGCCAGCAACTCACGGGCGGCCACGAAAGCGCCGGCCTCTTTGAAGTCGCAGTAACGCTCCAGATCGGGGTTCACGATCTGGCCGTCGGCCCGCAGCGCCGCCCGGTAGCCGCGCAGCCGCTCCTCCCCCGTGGTGGTGTCGCGCGGCCCGGTGATGCACGCGATCCGTCGGCAGCCCTTCGCGATGAGGTGAGCCGTCGCAACCTCGGCTCCGTCATGGCTGTTGACCAGTACGGTGTCGGTGGGCTCGCTCATCTTGCGGTCGACCGACACGACCTGTATTCCGGTCCGCCTCAGCGCGTTGATGTCGGTG
>JAOPWA010000155.1 GCA_025965915.1 Dactylosporangium sp.
ATCAGCCGCTGCTTCTCGGCCTCGGGGATGCCCAGCTTGTCGTAGGTGTTCTTGATGTCAGCGGGAAGCTCGTCCCAGTTGGCCGCCTGCTTCTCGGTCGAGCGGACGAAGTACTTGATGTTGTCGAAGTCGATCGTCGACAGATCGGCGCCCCACGCCGGCAGCGGCTTGCGGCCGAACAGCCGCAGCCCCTTGAGTCGCAGGTCGAGCATCCACTCCGGCTCGTTCTTCTTGGCCGAGATGTCGCGCACGACGTCCTCGTTGAGGCCGCGCCGCGCCGAGGCACCGGCGACGTCGGAGTCGGCCCAGCCGTACTCGTAGTTACCGAGGCTGGCCAGCTGGTCGGCCTGGGTGATTATCTGTTCGGTCATCGGGCGGTCCTCACGATGTGATCGGTCTTGTCGTGATCTGTCATGTCTTCGTCTGGCTTGTTGCGGTCCAGCCGGTCGAACAACCGGTCCGTGGGGATGTGCGTGGTGCACACCCGGTCCCCGTTGGCGATCGTCGCCAGCCGCTGCACGTGCGTGCCGACGAGCCGGGAGATCACCTCGGTCTCCGCCTCGCACAGCTGCGGGAACTCGGCGGCCACGTGCGCCACCGGGCAGTGGTGCTGGCAGAGCTGGCCACCTGACGCGATCGTCGACGCGCCGGCAGCGTATCCCTCGGCGGTCAGCGCCCTTGCGAGCGCCTGGGCCCGGGCCATGGGGTCGTCACCGGCCTCCCGCATGGCGGCGCGGCAACGCTCCTCCAACGCGGAGACCTGCGCCGCGGCGAAGGCACTCACGGCCGCCGGCCCGTCGTGCTGCGCGATCCAGCGCAGCGCGGCCGAGGCCAGGTCGTCGTAGGTGTGCGGAAACGATTCACGGGCGCTGTCGGTGAGCGAGAAGACTTTGGCCGGCCTGCCCCGCCCGCGCGGGCCACGGACCGGACGTTCCCGGGCCTCGACCAGTCCATCGGCGAGCATGGCGTCGAGGTGGCGACGGATTGCCGCGCAGCTCAGGCCAAGAGTGTCACTCAGCTCGCTGGTCGACGCCGACCCGTACTGCAACAGCAGTTGGGCCACGCGGTCGCGGGTGCGCCCGTCGCCCGGATCCCGGTCGAGGGACCCGGCGCGCTCGGCGAGCACTGCCACGTTTTTCACAACACCAGTGTTACGTATTTCCTTCCCCCGGCGCAAACCGCGTGCCGGGTGACCCGGGCCACTCCCCGTCCATCGCCACCCCGTGGTCGCCGCCGACGATGTCAGTACGATCGCTCAGGTGAGCTCCATCCGCCGGATTTTCGGCACACCGATCGTTCTACGCCGCCTCGCGCTCGCATCGCTGCTGGCCAACATCGGCCTGGTGGTCACCGGGGGCGCCGTCCGGCTGACCGGATCCGGCCTCGGCTGCCCGACCTGGCCGCGCTGCACGGACGCCTCGTACGTGACAACCTCCGCGATGGGCGTTCACGGGGTGATCGAGTTCGGCAACCGGTCGCTGAGCTTCGTCGTCGGACTGCTGGCGCTGGCATGCGTGGTCGCCGCCGTATGCCAGCGGCCGCGCAGCCGCCCGCTGACGTTCTGGTCGGTCCTGATCCTCGCCGGTATCCCGGCCCAGGCGGTGATCGGTGGCATCACCGTGCTGACCAAGCTCAACCCGTGGGTGGTCGGCTTCCACCTCCTGGCGTCCATGGCGGTCATCGCCGCCGCCTACCAGCTATGGGTACGCACGGCCGGCGCCCCTGCCGGCGCCACGCTGGCCCGGCCCTTGTCCGCGTTGACGCGGCTGACCGTGGCCGTCGCGGCGGCGGTACTGATGATCGGCACGGTGGTCACGGGCAGCGGCCCGCACGCCGGCGACGCGCACGCGCGGCGCACCGGACTGGACCCGCAGGAGATCTCACAACTACACGCCGACCTCGTGTTCCTGCTGCTCGGCCTGTCGGTCGCGCTGTGGTACGCACTCCGCGCCGTCAACGCACCGGCTCCCGCGCGCCGAGCGGCCGCCTGGCTGATCGGAGTCGAGTTGGCGCAGGGCGTCGTCGGCTTCGTGCAGTACTTCACGCACCTGCCGGTCCTCGCCGTCGGGCTGCACATGCTCGGCGCCAGCGTGGTGTGGGTGGCCGCCCTCGCCGTACTGGAGACGACGCGGCCGTCGCCGACCACGCCACCGGCGGGACCGCCCGCACCGGCACCCGAGTCGGGCAGGACGTCGGACGCGCTACCGCCGGCGCTGACCCGATCCTCTCCCTGATCACGGAAAATTCGTGCGCCGGTGACGACGCGAGTTTTCCGTGATCAGGGAGAACGCGAGTTTTCCGCGGTCAGGGGAGAACGCGAGCCGCGATCGCGTCCGCGAACCGCTCGGCGGCGCCGGCGGACCGGTCCAGAAACAGCGACGGCTCGGTGAGTTCCAACTCCACCAGCAGCGGAGACCCGTCCGGGCCGGGGATCAGGTCGACGCGCGCGTACAGCAGGCTATGGGCACCGCCCTGGATGCCGGCCAGCACCTTCTCCGCCACCTCCAACTGGACGGGCGACGGCTGCCGCGCGACGATGCGCTCCGGGCGGTAGAGCCCCGGGGGCCGCGAACCGGACTCGGGAACGTCCGGCCCCTCCAGCATTGGGCCCTTGCGGATGGCGTGGCTGAACCGGCCGCCGATGAACAGCAGGCCGGTCTCACCGTCAGTGTCGACCGCGGCGAGGTAGGGCTGCACCATGACCAACCGGCCCGCCGCCTGCAGCCGCGCCACGTGCGCGGCCGCGAGGTCGGACTGGGCCGGGTCGGCAAGGTCGTAGCGGCCGGTGTCGCGACTGCCCGCGCTGATCGCCGGCTTCACGACGTACTCGCCAGCCGCGGGCCGGTCCCACGACTGGCCGGGGCGCACCCAGTCGGTCGGCACGACGGGTACTCCGTCGGCCGCGAGCAGCTCCAGATAGGTCTTCTCGGTGTTCCAGGCCACGATCTCGGCCGGGTTCGCCAACCGCGGTACCCGGCGGGCCCATTCGACGAACGTATCCCGCCGGCCGACGTAGTCCCACGGCGAGCGCAGCACGACCAGGTCGTAGGAGGCCCAGTCGACGCGCGAGTCGTCCCAGACGGCCGGCTCGGCGCGTATCCCCCGGGCCGCGAGGGGTTCGATGACGAGGCGGTCGTCTGGCTCCAGGTCGGGTAGTTCGGCACACGAAACAAGGGCGACCCGGGGGTTAACCCGGGTCGCGCCGAGGGGGGAATTCCTTTCGGTCATCGTGCGAGGGACCGTCGACCCATCGAACGCCAGAGGTCATTGCTCGGACGCATCTGCTCGATCAGTTCGCGCTCCCACTCGTTCTCCACCGCAACGCCGGCCTTGGTGCAGGCCGACCGGGCGATGTCCGTGCTGGGGGCCAACTGGTCAGCCCAGGCCCCGTCGTCACCGACAAGCACGATGCGAGCACCGCGCCGCCCCACGTACTCGATAACAGCCTTCGCTCCGCCATGGTCACCTGCGAACGACTTGAGCCCGTCAACCAGGTTGCCGAGCACAGGCGGATCAAGGGTCATCGTCGTATCGGAACTCTCTGCCATGAACGACACCGTAACCACAGGTATCGAGAATGAGTCACAACCCGAAGACCAATTGTGACAACCATAACTTGAGCAAAAACTGATGTTTAGAAATTCGGCAGGCCACATTTCGGGCGATACCGGGTAAATCGACCCCGCAATGTCGGACCTATGACAGGCGCGACACGCCGGAGAAAAAAGAGGCAACAAGGAGCGGTGTTTCACAAACAAAGCGGGCAAACAACCCATTGACCTCAGTGGATCAGGGCGTCGACCGAAATCGCTATCGACAGAATCGTCAGGTACGTCGTCGACCAGTGGAACATGCGCATCGGCTTGACCGGCTGGCCGCGGCGGGCACGTGCGTACACCCGGTGCGCCTCCAGCACGAAGAGCGCGCCGACGACGACCGCCGTCACCCCGTACACGAGGCTCATACCCAGCGCCCACAGCGCGAGCGATGCGGCCAGCGTCAACCAGGTGTAGATGACCATCTCGAAGCCGACTCGGCGCAGCGTGGCGACCACGGGAAGCATCGGAATGCCGGCGCGCGCGTAGTCGTCCTTGCAGGTGATCGCCAAGGCCCAGAAGTGCGGCGGCTGCCAGAGGAACACCACCGCGAACATCGCCCAAGCCGGCCACGCCAGGCTACCCGTGACGGCCGCCCAGCCGATGAGCACGGGCATCGCACCGCAGACGCCGCCCCAGAACGTGTTGGCCGGCGTGGTGCGCTTGAGCCACATGGTGTAGACGAGGTCGTAATAGGCGATGGCGATAGCGGTGAGCCCCGCGGCGAGCAGGTTGGTGAACGCCGCCATCAGCGCGACCGAAACCACCGCGAGGGTCAGTCCGAATACGAGGGCCGACCGGGGGGCGATCGTGTGCGCCGGCAGCGGCCGCTTCGAGGTGCGGCGCATCAGCGGGTCGATGTCGCGGTCGATGTAGCAGTTGAGCGCGTTGGCCGCGCCCGCGGCGAGCGCGCCGCCGACCAGCGTCACCAGCATCAGCCACAGCGAGGGCACCCGGTGGCGCGCCAGCAGCATCGCCGGCACGGTGGTCACTAGCAGCAGCTCGACGATGCGGGGCTTCGTGAGCGCCAGGTATGCCCGGAATACGACCTTCGGTCGTGTGCGCGGAGTGACGACCTCCCGGATGACGGTGGGTCGCAGCGGCGCCTCTCCCTTGGCGTGGCCCGCCGCCTCCCCGACGCCGGGGGCACGGTCGGCGGGAGCACGGTCGGCGAGCGTGCTCACCGCTGCCACCCTCGGAAGACTGACCGGACTGGCGGGAATGTCACGCGGGATTGCCACCTTCCGGGCATCGGCTTGGCGGGCGGGGCATCCCCAACTACCGCCAGTGTGAAGACAACGAATCGTAGAACACGTTCCGTGCTGGCCAGATGCCGCCCCGCCCAGCATTGCGGGCCACGTCACACTCCCGGCGCCGGCACTTCACTAACCATCGGCGATAACTGACCGACCGGTGCTTTGCGGTCCGGCCAGATGGGTAGGGTGATCTATGACGGCTGCCTGCCCCCGTACGCACCCCGCAACGGCCCAAGGACCCAGAAGGAGCAGCACCAACGTGACTCAGCTGAACTGGTCTGACCTCGACCGACGCGCGGTCGACACAGTCCGGGTCCTCGCCATGGACGCGGTCGAGGAAGCCGGCAGCGGCCACCCCGGCACGGCTATGAGTATGGCGCCGGCGGCATACCTGCTATTCCAGCGGGTGATGCGTCACGATCCAACCGATCCCCACTGGCTGGGCCGGGATCGCTTCGTGCTTTCCATGGGGCACTCCAGCCTCACCCTTTACGTCCAGCTCTTCCTGTCCGGATACGGGCTGAGCCTGCAGGATCTTCAGCAGCTGCGCCAGTGGGGTTCACTCACGCCAGCCCACCCTGAGCACGGCCACACGGTCGGGGTCGAGACCACGACCGGTCCGCTCGGACAGGGAGTGGGCAACGCGGTCGGCATGGCCATGGCCGCGCGCCGCGAGCGCGGGGTGTTCGACCCGGACGCTCCGCTCGGGGAGAGCCCGTTCGACCACTTCATCTACGCCTTCTGCTCGGACGGTGACCTGGAGGAGGGCATCAGCCATGAGGTGGGTTCGCTCGCCGGCCATCTCAAGCTCGGCAACCTGATAGTCGTCTACGACAACAACCAGATCTCCATCGAGGACAACACCAACATCGCG
>JAOPWA010000159.1 GCA_025965915.1 Dactylosporangium sp.
ACTCGTCGGCCTGGAACTCCCGGCTCCGACTGATCGCGAGCTGGATGATCGAGGCCGCGATGGGCCCGAGGATCAGCATCAACAGGTACCCGAAGATGCCGGGCCCCTCCTCGTCGTCGGAGCGACCGAGCGGGATGAACCAGGCGAGGTTGGCGAGCATGGTGATGATGCCGGCGAGCGCCGCGGCGACGCTGGCGATCAGGATATCCCGGTTGTACACGTGGGACAGTTCGTGGCCGATGACGGCGCGCAGCTCACGCGGGGTCAGCAGGCGGAGGATGCCCTCGGTCACCGCGACAGCGGCGTGCTGCGGGTCGCGCCCCGTGGCGAACGCGTTGGGTTGGTCCACCGGACTCACGTACAGCCGGGGCATCGGCTGGCCGGTGCGATTGGCCAGGTCCCGGACCATGGCGTACAACTCCGGCGCCTCCTGCTCGGAGACCGGGCGAGCGTGCATGGCCCGCAGGGCGAGCTTGTCGGAGAAGAAGTACGACACCGCGTTCATGACCAGCGACAGAACGAGCGCGATGACGAGGCCGCCGCGGCCACCGAACCAGTACCCGACGAGGAGGATCAACGAGGTGAGCAGCCCCAGCAGGGCCGCGGTCTTCAAGCCGTTGTAGTGCCGGTGCACGGTGACTCCTTTTGGTAAGGAAGGCGACCGATTCAACGCCCGGATCGGGTCATCACTTCCCGGCGTCAGCTGTGAATCACCTGGGAGCCGCCGCGGTTTCCCGCGAGACCGGGCGCATCAGCGGCCGGCGGCGAGACCCGACGCGTCAGCGGCCGGCGGCGAGGCTGGCTGCGTCGAGCACCAACTGCGGCGCCAACCCGGCCACGAGGCTCGCGAGCGTCAGCGCGGCGAGCCCGACGGCCACCGGCCATGGCAACGGGGAACGCCCCTTCGGCGTGGTCACGTGGGCGTCCGAAGGTGCGAGGGCGAACAGCGTCGTGACGACGCGCACGTAGTACGCCAGCCCGACCACGGCGTTGAGCGCGACGACCACGGCGAGCCAGCCGGCTCCACCGGCGAGCAACGCGCGTACGATGGTGACCTTTGCGAACAGCCCGGCGAGACCGGGTGGGAGGCCGGCGAGCCCGGCGAACGCGAGGGTGAACGCGCCGGCCACCCACGGGGCACGGCGGCCGACGCTGCGGTAGTCGGCGATCTCGCCGCCGTCGCGGTCACCGCGCAGCGCGATCACCGAACCGAACGCCACCAGCTCCAGAAGCACGAAGAAGATCGCGTACGCGATCGCTGCGGCGACCACGACCCTCAGAGCGGCATCGGAGCGCCCGGACCCGAGCGCGAACGCGCCCAGCGGCGCGAGGATGTAGCCCGCCTGCGCGACCGACGACCAGGCGAGCAGCCGTACCATCCGGCGCTGCCGCAATGCGACGAGGTTGCCGACGGTCATGGTCAGCGCGGCGAGGACGGCGAGGACCGGGCCGGTCACGTCGAGCCACGGCCGCAGCGCCTGGACGCTGACCACCAGGATCGCGACCACCCCGCCGAGCTTGGAGACGGTGGACAGGTAGGCGGCGACCGGCAGCGGCGCACCGTCGTAGGTGGGCGGTGCCCAGGCGTGCAGCGGCACGGCCGCCACCTTGAACCCGAGTCCGACGAGTACGAGTACGACACCGACGGTCACCAGCGGCAGCGAGACCAGCGTCTCGCGACGTGCCAACGTGGAAGCGAGCGCCGCGAAGTGGACGGCGCCGGTCGACGCGTACAGCAGGGCCGCGCCGAGCAGGGTGACCGTGGTGGACACGACGCTCACGACGAAGAAGGTGACGGCAGCCTCGGCCGAGGCGACGACCCGCCGGCGCAGCCCGACCAGCGCGTACAGCGGCAGCGTCAGCGTCTCGACCGCGATCACCAGGGTGATCAGGTCGCGGGCCGCGCCCAGCACGACGCCGCCGGTCAGCGAGCAGGCGAGCAGGAAGCAGTACTCGCCCGGCGGGGTGTCGCCGCGCAGCGCCGGCACCGAGAACGCGAGCACCCCGAGCGTCAGCAGCCCGAACACGACCGCGACAACGGCGGCCAGGTGGTCGAAGACGTACGAGCAGCCGGCCGGCGAGCAGAAGGTCTGACGGGCGGCGTGGGCGCCGGCGACCCAGGCCGCCACGGTCGTGACGGCGGCGCCGAGTGCGGTGACGACGAGGACCGGGCCCCGCCTGCCGGGGCTGATCAGGTCTGTCACCAGCGCCGCGACGGCCGTGAGCGCGGCGGCATAGGCAGGCAGCAGAGCTACCTGATCAATGCTCATCGTGCGACCTCCGCGAGGGCCCGGGCCGCGTCGGCCGACAGCGACAGGACGGCGGCCGGCACGAGCCCCAACGCCAGGGCCAGCACGACGAGCGGCCCCCACGACAGCAGTTCCGCTCCCGCGAGGCGGGGGTGGGCGATCGGCCCGACCGCGGGACCGTGTGTGACCTGGCGCAGCAGCCGCAGGAAGTACGCGGCGGCGAGCGCCGCACCCAGTGCCGCCACCACCGCGAGCGCGGTCCAGCCGCGCTGCAGGGCGGCCACGACGGCGAACGCCTCACCCCAGAAGCCGGCGAGCCCGGGAAGGCCGAGGGAGGCGATTGCCGCGTACCCGAGCAGCCCGGCCAGGACCGGCGCGCTTTCGCGCAGACCGCCCAGCTCCGGCAGGCGGCCGGTGTGCGCGCGGTCCTTGATCGCCCCGGCGAGGAAGAACAGCAGGCCGGTGATGACGCCGTGTGCGACGTTGCCGATCAGCGCGGCCTGCGCGCCGGTCGCCGTCAGCGTCGCGATACCCAGCACGACGAAACCCATATGCCCGACCGACGAGTACGCGATGAGCCGCTTCAACTCGGTCTGTGCCAGGCAGACCAGTCCCCCGATGACGATCGCGGCGACAGCGAGCGCACCGAGGACCGGCGAGGCCCAGCGGGCTCCCTCGGGAGTGACGCCCACCCCGATGCGCAGCAGCCCGTACGTGCCCATCTTCAGCAGCACCCCGGCCAGGATCACCGACCCGACGGTGGGTGCCTCGGTGTGCGCGTCGGGCAGCCAGGTGTGCAGTGGCCACAGTGGGCTCTTCACCGCGAACGCGAGCGCCAGCAGCGTGAACGCGAGCAGTTGGGTGCCCCGGCCCAGACCGCCGCCCCCGGTCAGGCGGATCAGGTCGGCGGTGCCGGCCTTCGACACCACGACGAACACGCCGACCAGCAGCAGTACGGAGCCGAACAGCGTGTACAGCACGAACTTGCGGGCTGCCGCTCGCCGCCGCTCGCCGCCCCAGATCGCGATCACCGCGTACATGGGCAGCAACACGATCTCGAAGGAGACGAAGAAGAGCACGAGGTCGAGGGCTTCGAAGACGCCGAGGATGCCCACTTCGATCGCGAGCAGCAGCCCGACGAGCAGCCGGCCGCGCCCCGGCTCAGGCACCCGCCACAGCGTGTACCCGCAGCACAGCAGCGTGAGCAGCGCGGTCAGCACGACCAGGGGGTACGAGACGCCGTCGACGCCGAGGTGGAAGCGCAGGTCGAGGCCGGGGACCCAGGGCAGGTCGAGTTCGTGCCAGGGCCGGATCGGCGCACCGTGCCGTGCGGGTGGCCGCCGGCCGGCGAGCAGGGCCAGAGCGGCGAGAAACGTCAGCGCGGCGGCGACGGTGCCGGCCACGCGCCCGAGGCGGTCGTGGCGCGCGGGGGTGGCC